>JBBDMN010000103.1:0-5280 GCA_040878305.1 Gaiellaceae bacterium | reverse complement strand
GCGAGAAAGACTTCCTGCGCCGGATCACGCTCGTGATGGGCAACCGCAACCAGCTGCAATGGGATCTGCCGGCGCTCGACTCGTTCGAGCTGAATCGCGCGATCTACCGCGTCTCGCGTCACGACTTCGCGCCGCTCCGGGACGAGCTCATCGGGCTGCTCGACGTGGGCGATCTCGTGCGTAAGCCGGTTCGCCAGCTGTCGCTCGGGGAGCGCATGAAGGTCGAGATCGTCGGCTCGCTTCTTCATCGCCCGCAGGTGCTCTTCCTCGACGAGCCCACGATCGGGCTCGACGTGACGATGCAGAAGCGGATCCGCTCGTTTGTCGCCGAGTACAACGAGCGCTACGGGGCGACCGTGCTCCTGACGAGCCACTACATGGCGGACGTCGAAGCCCTGTGCGAGCGGGTTATCGTCATCCACCACGGTCGGATCCTCTTCGACGGCAGGCTCGCGGAGCTCGCGCGGACGTTCACCGCTCACAAGACGATCGCAGTCGCCCTCGAGAACGGCCCGGGCGATCTCTCGGCGTACGGCGAGGTGATTCACGGAGACGGCGACGTGATCACGCTGCGCGTGCCGAAGGCCGACACGGCGAGGGTGACCGCGCGTCTGCTCGCCGAGCAGGAGGTTCTCGACCTGAACGTCGAGGACCCACCGATCGAGGACGTGATCGAGCTCGTCTTCGCCCAGGAGCGCCCCGAGTGAGTGTGATCCCTCAGAGCGCTCGTCTCCGCCAGACGGGCGCACTTCGCTCGATGGTCGACTTCTACGTGGTCAGGATGCGGACGGCGGTACAGCAACAGTTCCAGTACCGCGTCGCCACCTACTTCTACATGCTCGGCATGGTCGCCGAGCCCGTCATCCTCCTTGTCGTCTGGACGACGATCGCCGAACAGCAGGGCGGCTTCATCCAGGGCCTGCCGGTCGGCTACTTCGCGGCCTATTACATCGTCTGGACGCTCGTCCGGAACATGAACATCGTCTTCGGCGCGCCCTACTGGGAGCACCGCATCCGCGAGGGCCAACTGTCCGGGCAGCTCCTGCGCCCGCTCCATCCCCTCCACGACGACATCGCCTACTTCGCCGGTGCAAAGGTGATCTGGATCCTGCTCTGGCTACCGATCGCGGTAGCGCTCACCTTTCTCTTCGACCCGCTACTCGACCCCACGGCTCTGGAGATAGGGGTATTTGCCCTCGCCATCTGGGGCGCGTACCTCATTCGGACGATGTTCATGTCCGCGCTCGGGATGCTCTGCTTCTGGACCACGCGCGGCGCGGCGATCTTCGACATGTACATGACGAGCGAGCTGCTTCTCTCGGGACGGCTCGTCCCTCTCCCGCTGATGCCCGACTGGGTCGAGGACATCGCTCGCTTCTTTCCGTTCCAGTGGGCGTTCTTCTTCCCGATCGAGAGCCTCGTGGGTGACCTCACGACCCGGGAGCTGCTCGGCGGCCTCGTTGCCCAGTTGTTCTGGATTCTGGTCGGGCTCGCGCTCTTCTCCCTCGCGTGGCGATCGGCCGTCAAGCGTTTCAGCGCGGTGGGCGGCTGATGAACACCGTTCGCGTCGCATGGCTCTTCCTCAAGATAGGTGTGCTGAACGAGCTGCAGTACCGCGTCAACTTCGTGGTGCAGCTCTTCCAGTCGGCGATCACGCTTGGGGTCGGGCTCGCCGTGCTCGCCCTCGTCTACTCGCACACCGACGAGCTCAACGGCTGGTCGCATGCCGAGCTCCTCTGCCTGCTCGGTATCCAGATCCTCATGGTCGGCGCGATCAAGATCTACGTCCAGCCGAATATGGAGCGCGTGATCGATGAGGTGCGCGAGGGCACGTTCGACTACGCGCTGACGAAGCCGGAGGACTCGCAGGTGCTCGCCAGCGTGCGCGAGGTGAGGATCTGGCAGGTCGTAAATGTCTTCTCGGGCCTGATCGTGCTCGGCTTCGGGCTCTCGCAGATCACAACCGATCTCGGCGCTCTCGACGCGGTCGCGTTTGCGATCTCGCTCCTGCTCGGTGCCGTGATGATCTATTGCTTCTGGCTCGTCATTGCCACGGGGGCTTTCTGGGTCGTGAACATGTGGCACGTGGCCGAGCTCTTCGACGGTCTCGTCCAGACAGGCCGCTGGCCGGTGGGGATCTACCCAGGCTGGCTTCGCTTCGGCATAACCTTCCTCGTCCCCGTCGCGTTCGCGGTCACCGTGCCCGCGGAAGCCGTCACGTCGCGGCTCGAGTGGGAGACGCTACTCCTCGCTGTCGTCTTCGCCGCCTTTCTCTTTGCAGCGACGCGCTGGTTCTGGCGGTTCGGTTTGCGCCGCTACTCCGGCGCCTCGGCGTAAGCCATGCCCCGCCTCAACGCTCACCGAACCTGGCTCGTCTACCGGGGCATCGATTCCTTCGCGATGGCGCTCAGCTGGACGGTCGCTGCCGTCTTCTTCGTGACCGAGCTCGAGATGAGCCCTCTCACGCTGATCCTCACGGGAACGGCGATGGAGGTCGCCTACTTCCTGTTCGAGGTGCCGACCGGGATCGTCGCCGACACGTACAGCAGGCGGATGTCGATCGTCATCGCGATGTTCGTGATGGGCCTCTCCTTCGTCGCAACCGGGCTTGCCCCGGGGGTCGCGGTGGTGCTGATCGCGGCCGCGTTCACGGGTTTCGGCTGGACGTTCAAGAGCGGCGCCGAGGACGCCTGGCTCGCCGACGAAGTCGGGCTTGACAATGTCGCGCGCTCGTATCAACGCGGTGCGCAGTTCGGGCGGGCCGGGGCTCTCGCCGGAATTGGCGCAGCGGTCGGTCTCGCGCTCTTCGATCTCCGCCTCCCGATCGTCGCCGGGGGTCTCGTGATGATCGGGCTCGGTGTGCTTCTCGCGCTGCTCATGCCCGAGACCGGCTTCCGCCCGGCTCGGTACGAAGGCATTGGCGCAGTCCGCGCGATGGCGCGCACCGGTGCGCAGGGAGGGCGCCTGCTGCGCGGCCGACCGATCCTGCTCCTCATCGTCGGCATCGCCTTCTTCGCCGGTATGTGGAGCGAGGGGATCGATCGCCTCTGGGAGGCACACCTCCTCGTCGATGTCGGAGTTCCGGGGCTCGGGAGCCTCGATCCGGTTGTCTGGTTCGGAGTGCTGAGCGCCGGGGTTCTGCTGCTGGCGATCCTTGTCGCACAGCCGCTCGTGCAACGGTTCGAGCGGCTCAGCCGAGCCGGTATGACGCGGATGCTGCTCGCGTTCGACGCGGTCACGATCGTCGGAACGCTCGCCTTCGCGCTCGCCGGGAGCTTTGCCCTGGCCGTCACCGCCTACTGGGCGACACGCGTCTTTCGCTCGCTCGCCGGCCCCGTCTACGCGACCTGGCTCAACACGAGCATCGACGACTCGAGGGTTCGGGCGACGGTCATCTCGATGACGAACCTCGGCGACTCGGCGGGTGAGTGGGGCGGCGGGCCTGCGCTCGGCGTTCTTGGAAACGCCTTCGGGATCCGGACAGCGCTCGCCGCGAGCGCGGGAGCGCTTGCACCTGCGCTCCTGCTCTACGGGCGCGCACTGCGCCACCACGGTCGTGAGCCCGAGCTTGCCGAGGCGCGTCCCGCGGAGGCTCTGTAGACTCCCGCGGTCTTTGTGAGGCGACGAAGCCTCGGGCGGTTCTTCCGTCCGGGGCTTTTTCTTTTCCCGAGAGGAGAGGTACATGGCGAGACCGAGAGCCAGTGCGACCAAGCGCACGACGATGGTGAAGAGCCGGGACCGGGCGACGTCCTCCCTCGCCGCCCGCCGTGCGGTGCTAAAGCGGATCAGGGACGAGTCGATCGAGCACGTCCTCTTCTGGTTCACCGATCTCGAGGGGCATCTGAAGTCCTTCGCGATCACACCCTCCGAGATGCAGGAAGCGTTGAACGACGGGATGGGCTTCGACGGCTCGTCGATCACGGGCTTCAACGCGATCGAGGAGTCGGACATGGTCGCGATCCCGGATCCGTCCACGTTTCAGCTGATGCCGCGGCCGGTCGACGAGCACGGCCAGCCGATCGGCTCCAAGGTCGCACGGCTGATCTGCGACGTCGTCACTCCCGACGGCGAGCGGTACGAGGGAGATCCGCGCTACGTCCTCCGCCAGGCGCTCGCGCGTATGGCCGACCTCGGCTTCGACGCCTTCAACGTCGGCCCCGAGCTCGAGTATTTCGTCTTCGAGGACGACCAGGGCACCGAGACGATCGACGAGGGCGGCTACTTCGCCATGACCGCGCAAGACGCTGCCACGGAGATGCGCAACGACACGATCGGCGCGCTCGAGTCGGTCGGCATCCCGATCGAATATCACCACCACGAGGTCGGGCCCTCCCAGCACGAGATCGACATGCGGTACGCGAGCGCTCTCGAGATGGCCGATCACACGATGACCTACCGGCTCGTGGTCAAGGAGGTCGCCGCGTGGCACGGCTACTACGCGACCTTCATGCCGAAGCCGCTCTTCGGCGAGAACGGCTCGGGCATGCACACGCACATGTCGCTCTTCAAGGGCGGCCGGAACCAGTTCTTCGATCGGCGGGACGAGCATCACCTCTCGCCGGCGGCGAAGGGGTTCATCGCCGGCTTGCTCGTGCACGCTCGCGAGATGTCGGCCGTGCTCGCGCAGTGGGTCAACTCGTACAAGCGCCTCGTGCCGGGTTACGAAGCGCCGGTCTACGTCGCGTGGTCGCAGCGGAACCGCTCTGCGCTGGTCCGTATCCCGCTCTACAAGCCGGGGTCAGAGCAAGCGACGCGGGCCGAGATCCGCTGTCCCGATCCAGCCTGTAACCCGTACCTTGCCTTCGCCGCCCTGCTTCACGCGGGACTCGAGGGGATCGAGAAGGGCTACGAGCTGCCCGAGGCGATGGAGGAGAACCTCTACCGCCTCTCGACCGCGGAGAGGCGCGAGCGGGAGATCACCGCGTTGCCCGAGTCTCTCGGCGAGGCGATCGACGAGCTCGCGGACTCGGAGCTCATGCGACGTGCGCTCGGGGAGCACATCTTCCCGCGCTATGTGGCACTGAAGCGCAAGGAATGGGACGAATACCGCGTTCAGGTCACCGAGTGGGAGAAGACCAAGTATCTCGCGGCTCTGTGATCTTTGTACTTGCGTCTAGCGGGTGAATCTCGGATGATGCAGCCTGCAGGGCATGCCGCTAGGCGAGCGGCACACCTTGTATCTGACGGCCGATCGCGGGCTCCCGGTTGAGGAGCCCGTGGTCGTTCTAGGCCGAAGTTCCCGGTACTACTGAAGCGATATCGCAGGCCGTAGCTGGACTT
>JBBDMN010000102.1:0-5331 GCA_040878305.1 Gaiellaceae bacterium | reverse complement strand
GTACCCCATGACCTTCTCGTTCAACTTGCGCGCGAGCGGAACGATCTCGACCCATGCAATCTCTTCGCCGTCGCCCAGCCGCATGTTGAGAAAGCTCGCCATTGCCTTTGCGTCGTCGGCGTCGGTAAATGCCCAGGCCGTCTGATCGCGGGGAGCGAATTCAGGGTCGAGAACCACCACGCAGATGCTGGCCATCTCTAAGACCCTAGGCCCACACCCCCCAAAAGGGTATCCCTCATCCGAGGGTCATCTGCGCATAGAGCACCGGATCGCCAGGCTAGAGCAATACGGTGGACGGGTGTCAACCGGCCGCGCATACTCCGTTGCATCTCGGAGAGCAGCGGAGGAGGAATGGTCGAGAGCGAGCGCCTGGCCAGGCGCTACTTCGAGCTCTTCGGGCAGCACGCGTTCCAAAAGTTGCGCGAGGTCGTCCATCCGGACGTCGTTCTCGTGCTGAAGGCTGTGCAGCCAGGCCACGTCGTCCGAGGCCGCGAGGAGCTCATACGCTTCTTGGAAGAAGAGTTTCGCCGCCATCTCTGGGAGGCGGTCGCCCAGGTGTTCAGACCGCTAGATGCGAACCGAGTCATCGTCGAGGGGCGGGTTCGATGGTTCGACGACGAGCACGTGCTGCGGGACGATTCGAGGATCTGGGCGTTGGAGTTCTCCGACGGTCTCCTTCTCCTCTCGGCCCCGGCGCGCAACACGATCGAAGCCGAGATGATCCTCTCTGCTTCGCAACATGCCTCGCCGTAGTTGTCGTGCTTTGAGAGGAACCCCGGCGGCGGCTACATCGTTCGGATTGGGGGCCACGCGAGCGCAAAATGGACTACGCGGCAGTCAAGGTCCGGATGTCCATGACACACCGATCCGCTCCCAGATGCAGCAAGGGACCCGGGTGGGCGGGCCCCTTGCTCGTGCGGCGCAACTTCGGGTCAGGCGAGTCGCCTGCGGGGAGAGGAGCTGCGCCGGTAACGCGTATCTGTTTCATACCGGGACGGCGAGTGGGAAGTTTTCCAGGTGATTTCCACAGCCGGAATGACGCAATTTCGGAGAAGTCCGTCCGCTTCTTCCACAGGGCTGGGGAAGAAGCGTGACGGCCGAGACACCGTTGAGCGCGGCTAGACTCCACTCATGGCCGAGTACGGAACGCTGAAGGTGAAGACGGGCCTCGCGGAGATGCTGAAGGGCGGCGTCATCATGGACGTCGTCGACGCGGATCAGGCTCGCGTCGCCGAGGAGGCGGGCGCCTGCGCGGTCATGGCGCTCGAACGCGTTCCCGCCGACATCCGCGCTCAGGGCGGGGTCGCGCGGATGAGCGATCCGCAGAGGATCCAAGAGATCCAGGAAGCCGTCTCGATCCCGGTGATGGCGAAGTGCCGGATCGGCCACTTCGCCGAGGCGCAGATCCTTGAGGCGCTCGAGGTCGACTACATCGACGAGTCCGAGGTCCTGACGCCCGCCGACATCGAGCACCACGTGGACAAGTGGCAGTTCAAGGTGCCGTTCGTCTGCGGCGCGACGAACCTCGGCGAGGCGCTGAGGCGCATCTCAGAGGGTGCGGCGATGATCCGGACGAAGGGCGAGGCCGGAACCGGGGACATCGTGAACGCGGTCACGCACATGCGCGCCGTTTTCGGCGCGATCCGCACGCTCCAGACGCTCCGCGCAGAGGAGCTGCACGCGGCCGCAAAGGACCATCGCGCGCCGTACGAGCTCGTCCGCTGGGTTGCAGAAAACGGGCGCCTTCCGGTCGTTACGTTCACCGCGGGCGGCATCGCAACTCCTGCAGACGCCTCGCTCTGCATGCAGCTCGGCGCTGACGGGGTCTTCGTCGGCTCCGGCATCTTCAAGTCCGGCCGCGACCCGCTCGACGATCGCGACGGCTGGATCGACGACGTCGCGCGGCGCGCCCGCGCAATCGTGGAAGCGACGACGCATTTCGACGATGCGAAGGTGCTCGCCGACGTCTCGACCGGACTGGGGCAACCGATGGTCGGCATCTCCGCGAGCTCGCTCGCACCGGAAGAGCGGCTCGAAGTACGCGGCTGGTAGCACTCCCTCGATGGAGAGGCAGCTGCGCATCGGGGTGCTCGCTCTCCAGGGCGCCTTTCGCGAGCACGTACAAATGCTTCGGCGGCTCGGAGCCGAGGTCGTCGAAGTGCGCTTGCCCGAGGAGCTCGACGGCCTCGACGGTCTCGTCATCCCGGGTGGGGAGTCGACCACGATCATGCGCCTGGCGCGCATCTACGGGCTCGACGAGGCAATCCTCCGTTACCGGGGGTCGATCTTTGGGACGTGCGCTGGGATGATCGTGCTCGATCGCGAGCATCTCGGGCTCGCCGATCTCGAGGTGGATCGGAACGCCTACGGGCGCCAGGTCAGCAGCTTCGAGGCCGACGTCGAGCTGGCAGGCGGGGGGCAGCCGCTGCACGGTGTCTTCATCCGCGCACCGCGCATTCGCGACGCGGGTGCGGACGTGGAGGTTCTCGGCGAGCTCGACGGCGAGCCAGTTCTCGTCCGCGACGGGCGGCTGCTCCTCTCGTCGTTCCATCCCGAGCTGACCGACGATCCGCGCGTGCATGAGTTGTTTCTCGACATGGTCCGGGAGGAGCAGAGTGTCGGGGCATAGCAAGTGGAGCTCGATCAAGCACAAGAAGGGCGCGGCCGACGCGAAGCGAGGCAAGCTCTTCTCGAAGCTCTCGCGAGCGATCATCGTGGCCGCGAGAGAGGGCGGCCCGGATGCGGCTGCGAACCTCTCGCTGCAGAACGCGATCGAGAAGGCGCGCTCGTACTCGATGCCGAAGGACAACATCGAGCGTGCGATCGCGAAAGGATCGGGCGCCGACTCGGAGGGCGCGGGCTTCGACACGATCCTCTACGAGGGCTACGGGCCGGAGGGCGTCGCCGTGCTCGTCGAGACGCTAACCGACAACCGCAACCGCACCGCGTCCGAGGTCCGACATCAGTTCTCGAAGCACGGTGGCAACCTCGGCACGGCGGGTGCGGTCGCATGGCAGTTCGAGCGCAGAGGGATCGTGCTCGTATCTGCGGAGGACGTTGACGAGGAGTCGCTCCTGCTTACCGCGGCAGATGCCGGAGCCGACGACGTCGAGGCCGACGGCTCGAGCTTCGTCATCTCGAGCCCGCCCGAGGCCCTCACCGCCGTGCGTGAAGCCGTCGAGGCGGCCGGCTTTCCGGTCGAGTCCGCCGAGCTCGCGATGGTTCCGAAGGCCACGGTCGAGATCTCCGACGAGGCGACCGCCCGCAAGCTCATGCGGCTCGTTGACGGACTCGAAGAGTCGGACGACGTCCAGGACGTCTACGCGAACTTCGACATCCCCGAGGCGATGCTCGAAGCGGTAGCCTCCTAGAACTTCTGTGGCGGACTCTGCGGCGGTGGACACTCGGAAGGGGCTGACGGCGAATCGGATCGAGTCGCTGCTCTCCGCACGGCTTTTTCTCGAGCCCCAGCTCGCCGAAGATCGCGTCTACTTCATCTCGAGCCTGTCGGGCCACCTCAGCCTCTTCGCGATGGACGTGGCCGGCGGAGTCCCTGAGCCACTCGTCCCGCCGCAGCTCGCCCTTCAGAACCCTGAGCTCATCGGGGGCTATTCGTTCTACGTGGTGCCGGCGATCGGCCGGATCGTCGTCATGATCGACCGGGACGGGAACGAGCAGTACGAGCCGTATGTCGTGCCCATCGACGGAGGGTTCCCGGAGCCGCTCGCCGCGGACGCGTTCGAGCGACACCGCTCTCACCTGGTCGACGTCGATCCCGCATCGAGCACGGCGTACTTCGTCGCGGAGTCGTTGGAGGAATCGGTGTCGGTTGCGCTCCGGGTCGACCTCGAGACCGCAGAGGTGGAGGAGCTGGGGCGCAGTGGATACGGGGCCTTCCCGGCTGCCTGGACGCCGGATCACTCGCGAGTCGTGCTCGCCGACGGCTACACGATGGGCGACTCGATCCTCTACGAGCCCGACGGAGACGGAGGTCGCCGCGTGCTCTACGGGACTCCGCTCGACGAGCGCGAGCCGGGCCGCGAATATCCGCTCACAGGGTTACGGGCGGCGCACGGCACTGCGAGCGGTAAAGGAGTGATTCTCGTCACGACCGTCTTCGAGGACACAGGCGCTCCCGCGTTCCTGGAGTTCTCGCGCCCTGGGGAGCTCGAGCCGGTGTCGATCGACGGACTCGTACACGATGGGGCGGGAGAGCTCGAGGCCCTCGAGCATCTCGAGGACGATCGGTACGCGCTCGTCTACAACATCGACGGCTGCTCCTGGGCGTATGAGGCTCGCCTGGACGAGACGGGCCGCGCACTGACGGTCGAGCGGGTTCTGGCGGGGGAGGGCGACCTCGCGGGCGGCATGCTCCACGGACTTCAATTCGACGAGGAAAGCGGTCGCTTCGTCCTCTCTTACTGCACGGCGACCGACCCGACGCAGCTGTACGTGCTCGATCCGAAGGCGACCGAGAAGCCGGTGCGCAAGACCCGCGAGCGGGTGCTCGGTCTGGATCCCCAGCTCCTGTCGGCGGGTGAGGATGCATCGTTCGAGTCGCACGACGGTCTTCGCGTCTCGGCCCGCCTTTATCGCCCTTCCCCGGAGCTCGGCTACGTCGGTCCGCGACCTCTCGCCTACTACGTCCACGGCGGCCCTCAAAGCCAGGAGCGGCCGAACTTCGCCTGGTTCTCGATGCCGCTCATCCAGATTCTCACCCTCGAGGGCTTCGCGGTCTTCGTCCCGAACGCCCGCGGCTCGACCGGGTACGGCCTGGACTATACGAAGCGCGTCGACCGCGATTGGGGTGGGCTCGACCGGCTCGACCACGTCCACGCGATGACCGAGGTGCTGCCGAGAGACGACCTCGTCGACGCGTCTCGGGCGGGGGTGGTCGGGCGCTCGTACGGCGGCTACATGACGCTCATGCTCGCCTCACGCCATCCGGAGCTCTGGCGAGCGGCGGTGGACATGTTCGGTCCGTATGACCTCTTGACGTTCGTCGACCGGATACCGGAGACCTGGAAGCCGTACTACGCGCTCGCGCTGGGCGATCCCGAGAAGGACCGCGACTTCCTCATCGAGCGCTCGCCGCGCACTCACATCACCGACATCTCATGCCCGCTGCTCGTCATCCAGGGCCGGAACGACCCGAGGGTGGTCGAGCAGGAATCGCACGACCTCGTCAAGGAGCTGCGCGGCGTCGGCAAGGATGTCGACTATCTCGTCTTCGAAGATGAGGGCCACGACGTGCTCAAGCTGCCGAACCGCGTGCTGTGCTACGACTCGATCGTCGGCTTCTTCTCCGAGCATGTCTGAGCTCCACTGAAC
>JBBDMN010000101.1:0-5364 GCA_040878305.1 Gaiellaceae bacterium | reverse complement strand
TACTGGCCGGCCAAATACCTCGTCGACAAGAGCGGCCGGGTGCGGTACTCGCACTTCGGCGAGGGGTCCTATGAGGAGACCGAAGGGTGGATTCGTCGTCTCCTGGGCGAGAAGGTAAGAACTCGCCGGACGTCCGTCGCCGATCGGACACCGAGTGACATCACGACACCCGAGTCGTACCTCGGGTATGCGCGCCTCGACCGCTTTGCCGGCCCAGTGACCCCGGATCGCGAGGGTTCCTATGCGTTCCCGGAGCGGCGGCTGGGGCAGGACGAGGTCGCCTACGACGGCCGCTGGACGGTCACGCCCGAGCACATCGTCGCCGGCGACGAAGCGCGCCTTCGGTTGCGCTTTCAAGCCAACGACATCTTCCTCGTGCTCGCCGGCGAGGGCCGGGTGGGAGTATTCGTCGACGGTGAGCGCGTGAAAGCAGTCGCCGTGTCCGGCACGCCTCGGCTGTACACGCTCGCCCGTTTCCCCAGGCTGAAGCAAGGGCTGCTCGAGCTGCGGCTCTCGCGAGGCGTCGAGGCGTACGCCTTTACCTTTGGCTAGATGCGCAGGCCCGGGTTAACCCGGGTGTGGGGCCGGGTACACCCCAGCCAGTAGCCGCTACTCGACCGCGAAAGTCTTGCCCGCGCCTCCATCCTCGAGCCGGCGGCTCAGAACGGATACGACGCGAGGCTCCAGGCAGCTGCGGCATACCACAGCCCGAAAGCGAGGCTCGCCACTCCGAGGACCGGAACGGCGGCGTTCGCAGCAGCTGCTACTGGACGCGCGGAGAGCGTCAGCCCGAAGCCCGCCGTCACCAGAGACATCGAAACCGCCGTGAAGAGAGCGAGCAAGAGGAGCGAGGCGACGGCAACCGTCTCCGAAGGGATGGCTGCCAGAAGCAGGATGCCCACCCCGGCGCTGCCGCCGATCCCGTGAACGAGGCCGATGCCGAGCGCACCGAGAGGCGTGCGCACCCGATGGTGGTGGTCGCGCTCGGGGTGCGGATGGGCGTGGAGATCGAAGAATCCATGCCGCCAGCGGACGAGGAGGCGAAGCGCGAGGAAGACGATCAGCGCGGCGACGGCGGTTTCTGCTCCCTGTAGGACCCGCTCGGGGAGGAAGCGCTCGGCGAGAAGGATGGGAACGCCGAAGACGACGAGCGTGATGCCGTGACCGATCCCCCACCAAGCGCCCAGCCTCGCAGCCGATCTCGTGGCCTTCTCGCGACCCGACGCGACGAGCGTCGTCATCGCCGCGATGTGGTCGGGGTCGGTCGCGTGTCGCAGACCCAGCAGGGCGCCGACGAGGAGGACGACGGCCACAGATGCTCCCTCGGAGAACCCTGCGATCCAGTCGTCGAGCCCGAACACGTCCCTTGTTCGCGCGTCCGGCCGAAGTGGTTCGCTCGCGGCCTACAGCACGCCGGGAAGGGCTCTTGCCGTGATTAGAACGCCGACGGCGAGAATCAGCGCCGCGCTCACGGCGGGAAGAGTCCGTACGATCGCACCGTCGAGCGACAGCCGCCCGAAGGCGCGCCGCGCGTACACGGCGACGAGCCCGATTCCCGTGATCGTGGCCGCAAGACCGACGCTGAAGGCAACGATCAGTGCCAATCCGAGCCCGATTCGATGGAGCGCGATCGCCGACAGAAGGACGACGAGGGCGGAGGGACACGGCAGGAGCCCAGCTGCGATACCGACGCCGAGAATCCCCTTTGACGTCAGCCGGTCATCGTGGTGGTGGCCGTCGCGCTCGCCGTGATGATCGTGGTGCTCGCCGGCGTGATCGTGTTCGCCATGGTGGTGATGGTGCCCGTTATGAAGATCGTCACGGCCCCGCGACCGGAGGCGCTGACGGAGGACAGCAGCGCCGACTCCGACGACGAGAAGCCCGGAAACGAGCGTCAACCAGGGATAGAGCCGCTCGGGGAGGATGAATTGCGAAAGGCCCAGCGTGACGATCCCGATGGCGAACACGCCGGCGGTATGGGCGATCGTGACGGTGCCACCGAGCATGAACGCGTGTCGCGGCGTGCCTTTGGTTCCGACGAGGTAAGCGGCAACGAGCGCTTTCCCGTGACCGGGAGTGAGAGCGTGTGCCGCGCCCCAGAACGCGGCGATCAGGAGTGAGAGGGCCAGGATGCCGAGCGAGAGGTCGCCCTGCTCGATCAGGGCCTCGAAGCCTCTCGCATCGTGCTCTTCGGCAACCACGGCGTCGAGCGTCGGTGGCGTTCCGGACGTCTCGCCAGCCTCAACCGTCGCGGTAGCGGCCGAAACGTCGAGCGGAGAGCGAAGCAGATCCTTCGGGTACGTACGAAGAGCCTGGCTCTCGCTCGTCGAGGGCGCGCTCGAGTCGATGACGTTGGCACCGTCGCGCGCGGAGACGGTCACCTCACGCCATCCGATGCGGCCCGGAAACGCGCGGTCCTCGAATCGCACGTCGCGCCCAGCTCCCTCCGCCTGGTACACGACGTCCAGCCGAAGCGTCTTCAAGCCTCCGGCGCCCGGCCGGTTGACCACCCGGCGTTCGAGTACTCGGAGAGGAACCCGGCGCCCGTCGAGCGTGAGCTCGAGGTCGCGGGCTAGGCGCGCCGCGAAGCCCGGTCGTTTCACCTCGTCGCCGAGCTGGAACGTCGGGATCTCCGCCAGGTCGAGCGCGTAGCGAACGTAGAGGTCGCTTCCTGCCAGCTCGATCCCGGCGTAGCGGTTGACCGTGAAGTTGCCGAGCGGATGCGCCTGAGCTGAGGACGGCGTGGAGAGGAAGACACCCGCGAAAACGGCCACCCACAGGGCGACGCGGCGGCTCACGAGGCCAACCTCCGCGCGAGGGGCTCCCAGCGAATCGAGAAGCCGGCGTCGAGCTCGAGCGCGCGTCGGAACCAGTGAGTCGCCTCGGGGCTTCCGAGGCACCGCTCGATCATCCCACGGTGGAAGTGGAAGAGCGCGTCCTCGGTTCCGAGGCGCAACGCCTTCTGCGACCACGCCCGCGCCTCTGCGCACCGGCCGGTGCGGACCAGCCCCCACGCGACCGCGTCGGCGGCCGCGACGCTCGGGGCCGAGCGGTACGCGGCACGGGCGCGACCAAGCGCGTCGTCGAGGTCGACGCCCCGGTCGAGATCGTAGAGCGCGGTCTGGAGCTCGGTCCGGATTCCGCCGGCCGCGAGCAGCCGCTCGATGGCCTCGACGACGGCGTAGGAACGTCGAGCTGCCCTCGGGCGACCGGCGCGAGCTTGCACGTCACCCAACATGATGGCGTACTGCGGAGCGGGGAGCCGCTCGAGGACTCGCGCGAGTCGTGTTGCTGCCGCGTCGAAGCGTCCCTTCACCGCGTCCACGCGTGCGAGTCCCGCATTCGCATGGACGTACCCGCGATCGAGGTCAAGGGCGCGCTTGAAGGCAGCGGATGCGGCTTCGGCACGCCCTACGGATAGCAGCAGGTTGCCGTACTGGACGAGAGCCCACGCTTCCTGCTCCGGGATTCCCGAGCCGGCCTCGAGCGCGAGCTCCAGCGCGTCGAGCGCGGCTTCTCGTCGACCGAGGAGCTGGCGCGCGCCCGCGACGCGCGCGTAGGCCGCCACGCTTGGACCGAACGCCGCCAGCCGGTCATATGCTCGGAACGCCTTGCGGTAGCGCCCGGTCGCCGCGAGCGCGTCGCCGAGTGCTCCGAGAGCGGCGCCGTTCTCCGGATCGATCGCAAGAGCACGCCGAGCCGGTCGAACGGCCTCGCCGAATCGGTGCTGTGCGACCGCGAGCTGCGCGAGGCCGGTGAGCGCGACTGGATCGCCGCTATCAGCAGCGAGCGCTCGATCGAGCGCGCGGCCCGCGCGTTCGAGGTAGGAAGGGTCGCCTGACTCGCGGGCGAGCTGCTGATAACCGAGCCCTAGGAGAGCGAGCGTCTGCGAGTCTGGCTCCTTCTCAACCGCACGTTCGAGCCGGCGTATGACGGCTCCGCTCGAGCCGGTTCCGAGCTGCTCGACGAGCTGCGAAACGGCGTCTCGTCCGAGAGAGTCCTCGACAGCCGACGCCGAAGCGACGGACGAGGAGTCACGGCCCAGATCTCCGCCGAGCACGACCGCGATGGCACCCAGGAGCGCGGCGACCCCGAGAGCGATGCGATGCTTCACAACACTTGTTCGCGGCTTCCTGGGCTGGCGGTTCGGACCGCAGAGAGGGGCGACACCAAGGCCGCCCCTCTCTTCCTTCTCTTCCGCCCGAAGGTCGCTGCTAGCGCGGCGACCCGAGGTACGGGAACGAGGCGCTGAATGCGCGATCGTTCTTCGAGACGCAGTCGGTCTTGGCCGCGCCCTCGGTGATCAGGTTCAGCTCGGCGTCGATCACGTCGTCGGCGAGCCGGCGGCCGTTCAAGAAGCCGTCGGACTTCGCCGTGTCGAACGTGAGGATGTCGGGCAGGAGGACATCAGCCAGTCCGCTGATCTTCGTGGCATCGTCTGCCTTGTTGTCCCCGGCACCGTCGTTCAGCGAGAACAGCACCTGCAGCGTGTCGACGACCTCCGCACGGAAGTTCGCCGTGTCGTTCTTCGGCTGCCCAGCGTTGAACTTGTTCTTCGCGGACGGCTCGTCCTTTTCGAACGGATTCTGGGGGACGAACACCGTGTTCACCGCAGGCCGCCCCATACGGTCGATCTGCGTCGAGCCGACGGTCGTCGCTGCCCAGACGCCGATCTGCGAGGAGCCGCCGCGAGTGAGCTGCGAAGACGGCAGCTCGAGGACGATCGAAGACACGTTCTTTCCAGCGAAGAAGTCGGTCCGGGCGCCGGTGCACCCGAGGAAGGACTTACCGGCTTCATTCGAGAGGATGTTGATGAACCCGTCCAGGTCGAAGAAGAACGGGTCGTCGCGCAGTCCAGCGTAGGCACGGACCGCACCCTTTCGGTTGAGGGTCACGGCCTTGCCGGGGCTGGTCTTCCCCGAGAGCAGCATCTTTCCGTTCCGGGTGACCTTCATGACCTGAACGCCTTTCGAGCTCGCCTTCGAGAACGAGACGCCCAGATTGACGTCGGGGACCGCGTCCCCATTGTTGTCGACCCGGAGCCAGTAGGTGACGCCCCTCGTCTTCGCGACGGACGGTGCGCCGCTGGCGAAGACCGGCCGCTTACCGGGGGCGGTCAGCCCGTTCACGTTCATCGCGAGCACTGTGTTGCCGTTGCGTGCCCGGAACGCGTAGACGTCCGTGAGGTCGAGCTGGAGGTTGCCGCCCGGAGGCGTGAGCCCCGGGGCGTCTAGGTGGTCGGCGGCCGCTGACGATCGCGGACCTCCGCTGACCACTGCGGCGAGGGCGGCGGCGAGAGCCGTGGCCGCCAGCGCCGCGAGGATCGCACGTTTCATGCGTCACTCCTTCGGTCGTTGACGTCGC
>JBBDMN010000100.1:0-1066 GCA_040878305.1 Gaiellaceae bacterium | reverse complement strand
GCACGCGCAGGCTCGTAAGGCTGCGTTCGTGGTGCCGCCAACCGGGCCGAACCAGGTCTGGCAGATGGACTTCAGCGAGTTCGAAACGAGGATGGGCGGCAGCTGGCAGATCGGCGGCTGCACCGACTACTGGAGCAAGCTCGAGCTCGGCTGGCACGTGTCACCGACCCAGAACCAGCACGACGCCGTCGCGGCTGTCGCCCTCGCCCTGGCCGAGACGAAGCGACTGCTCGGTCGCACGCTGCTCGAGCACGTGACCGACCCCGAGAGCGGCGAGGTCCGGCCCGTCGCAGTCGTCACCGATAACGGCGGCTGCTTCAAGTCCGTGACGTGCTCCCCGCCCGAGTTGACAGGCTAGGCCGCGATGTTTTGTAGATCTTCCCAGGTCTCCTTGACCTCGTAGGGCGTCTTGTAGCCGAGCCGCGAGTGCGGCCGGTGGTGGTAGCGGTCGACGTAGCCGCCGATCCCGTGTCTGGCGTCGTCGAGCGTCTCGTACTCGTTCAGCCATACCTCCCGTTCTTTCAGTTTCCCGAACCAGCTCTCGATGAAGGCCTGGCTCTCGGGGTCGCGGTAGCCGCCGCGGCGGTGCCGGACCCCGAGCTCGGCGAGCTTTGCCCGGAAGCGGCGGGCGGTGAAGGCCGAGCCGTTGTCGGAGCCGAGCGTCAGCTGGCCGGGCTCGATGCCATGTGCCGCTGCCGCTCGTTCGACGACGGCGATCGCCTCGTCGGCGCGGCAGCGCAGGCTGAGCTGCCAGGCGACGATCTCGCGGGTGCAGCAGTCGATGATCGCGTTCAGGTAGCACCAGCCGTGCTCGGCGACCCAGATCGAGGTCATGTCGAGCTGCCATAGCTGCCGCGGCCGCTCGACCCGGAAGTAGCCGGGACGCTTGCGCCGCTCGAGCGGGCGGCGCCGCTGGATCAGCTTCCGCTCGCGCATCACCCGCAAGACGCGCTTGCGGTTGACCGCGACGCCGAGCCGGCGGCGCACGAACGCGCAGACCATCCGGTAGCCATCGGTCTGGTTCGCGAGCGCCTCCTCGACGATCGCCTGCTCGACCGGGTCGGAG
>JBBDMN010000099.1:0-5447 GCA_040878305.1 Gaiellaceae bacterium | reverse complement strand
AGCGCCCGTGACTCCGACCAACGAGGGGCGTAGACTCCCGAGCCATGAGCACACTCTCAACACCCGGCGGCCCGCTCGGCAAGCCGCGCGGCATCGGCTTCGGGATCCTGCTCTTCATCGTCACCCTCGGGATCTACTCCCTCTACTGGATCTTCAAGACCCAGGACGAGGTCAAGGAGCACTCGGGAATCGGCGTCGGCGGCGTCCTCGGTCTCGTGATCTGGATCGTCGTCTCGCCGGTCAGCTGGTTCCTCGTCCCCTCCGAGGTGGGGAAGATGCACAAGGCGGACGGGGGCGAGGCACCTTTCTCCGGGTGGACCGGCCTCTGGCTCCTGCTTCCGATCGTCGGTGGGATCGTGTGGTTCGTGAAGATCCAGGGCGCCCTGAACAGGTACTGGCAGAGCAAGGCCGCCCCAGCACCGGCCGCCGCACCCGTCGTCGCGTAGCGAGCCGAGCCGATGCGCGGTAACGCCGCGCGTGCCCTCGTACCCGGCCTCGTCGTCCTGGCGCTAGTCGCGGTAGTCACGATCGCTGCGACGGGCTCGACGCCGAGCGGGTCCGGAGACACACGTGAGCCTGCGGACGCGCTCCTCGACACGTTCTTCAGCCTGATGCTGCTCGCGTACCTCCCTGCCGCAGCGCTCCTCATCTGGGCGCTCATGCAGCGGAGGCAGATCGCGGAGGAGATGGCCAGCGGCCGCTATCAGCGAAATGGCCTCATCGCCTTCTGTGGGTTGATCCTCATTTTCGGCGCCCTTGCCTACTGGAGGCGACGCGACGCAGGGGTCGAACCCGGAGAAGAGATCGTCGACCCGATCCCCGGCGTTCAGTCGCCGACCGGAGAACCGCCCGAGAGAGGTGTGGTGAGATCGGAGTACGAGCCCGAGTTCGCCTGGATTCCGGTGCTCGTCGTCGTCGGGCTTGTTGCGGTCGGCGCTCTCGCCGCGTACCTGTCCGCGAGGCGACGGAAGAGCGCGAGCGGTGACGACGAGGTGATCGCCGAGGCGCTCGCCACCGTTCTCGACGAGACACTCGACGACCTACGGGAGGAGAGAGACCCCCGCCGGGCAGTCATCGCCGCCTACGCACGCCTCGAGCGAGCCCTGGCGGCGCACGGGCTGGCCAGGCGCCCCGCCGAGACGGCGGAGGAGTACCTCCAGCGGATCCTCCCCAGGCTCGACGTCGAGCCACGCTCGGTCCGGCGCCTGACGGATCTCTTCGCGCGGGCTAAGTTCTCTCCGCACATGGTGGATGTGGGCATGAAGGAGGAGGCAATCGACGCACTTTCGACCGTACGAGACGAGCTCCAGGCGGCGGAAGCACGCCGTCTCGAAGAGCGCATGCGGTCTTTGACCGCGGCTGCGGAGCGCTCGTGAGACGAGATCTCGCCGCCACTATCCGCCTGCTGGTCCTTCCAACTCTCGCCCTCGCCGTCGTCGTCGCGTTCTTGCCCGGGCGCGTCAGTCTCGCCATCCGTCTCTACGGGCTTGTGTTGTGCGCAGTTGCGCTGGGTCTCGCGCTCGCCGCGCTCCGGAGGACGTATCCGCGAGCTGCTCCTCTCCGTCGCCCGGTGACACGCACTGTGCCTCGTCGGATTCCTCCGCCGAGCCTCGCGCGCCTCGAGCACGAAACCGCGATCGGCGTTGCCGGCTCCTTCGATCTCCATCATCGTCTTCGGCCCCGGCTCCGCTTGCTGGCGCAGGGTGTTCTCGCCGCGCGCCGCCGCGTGTCCCTCGACGGCGAGCCCGAGGCGGCCCGTCGCGCGATCGGCGAGGAAACCTGGGAGCTCGTGCGAAGCGACCGGCCGCCTCCCGAGGACAGATTGGCACGAGGTCTGTCGGTCAGCGAGTTGGATCGCGTCGTCGAGTCGCTCGAGCGCGTGTGAGCATGGAGCTGGTGCAGGTTCACGAGCTGTCGGGACAGGTGCTCGACGAGGTCGAGCGTGCCGTCGTCGGCAAGCGCGACTCGCTCGAGCTCGTCCTTGTCGGCTTCCTCGGAGACGGCCACGTTCTGCTGGAGGACTACCCGGGGCTCGCGAAGACCCTCGCCGCCCGCTCGTTCGCGCAGGTTCTCAGCATGCGCTTCACGCGCATCCAGTTCACGCCCGACCTGATGCCGTCCGACGTCACGGGGTCGTCGATCTGGAACCAGCGCGATGCCGACTTCGAGTTCCGGCCCGGCCCGATCTTCACGAACCTTCTCCTCGCCGACGAGATCAACCGCGCCCCTCCGAAGACGCAGGCCGCGCTGCTCGAGGCGATGCAGGAGCGGCAGGTGACGATCGAGGGCGAGACGCACCGGCTCGAGCCGCCCTTCCTCGTTATCGCGACGCAGAACCCGATCGAGTACGAGGGCACCTATCCACTGCCGGAGGCACAGCTCGACCGCTTCCTCTTGCGTACGGCCTTCGGGTACCCGAGCCGCGAGGACGAGGTCGAGGTGCTCGACCGGCGCATCGCGAGGCAGACGGAGGATGTCGAGCTTCGCCCAGTCGTCGACCGCGAGACGCTGCTCGAGATGCAGCACGCGATCGAGGGAGTGCATGTCGCGGAAAGCGTGCGACGCTACTGCGTCGACGTCGTCGCCGCGACCCGCGAGTCCCAGAGCTCGGCCGTGGGCGCGAGCCCCCGCGGCAGCCTCGCTCTCCTCAAGCTCGCTCGCTGCAAGGCGGCTCTCGCGGGACGCGACTACGTGCTGCCTGACGACGTGAAGGCGATCGCCGTCGCTGCGCTCTCCCACCGGCTCGTCCTGCGGCCCGAGCTCTGGGTGCAGCGGATCTCGGCCGAAGACGTCGTCCGGGAGGTTCTCGCGGGGGTTCCGACGCCACCCGCCGAGGACGTCTCGCCGTCCCAGTGAAGCGCAGAGGGAGTCCCCGCCTCGAGGGGTACGCGGCCCTCGCCGCGATCGGGCTCGTCGCGGCACTCGTGCTCCGCCGGCCTGAGCTGGCAATCGCCGTAGCTCCTCTCGCGGTCCTGCTCACGATCGGGACGAGGCTCGCGCGCGATCCCAACGTCGACGTGGACTTCTCATTCGAGGCCGACCGCACGCTCGAGGAATCCGACGTCAACGCCGAGATCACGGTGCGGACAGAAGCCCCGGTCGACCGTCTGGAGCTTCTCCTGGAGCTTCCAGAGGGGATGACCGCGGTCGACGGCGGCGGGGCCTTCGCTCTTCGACTGCACGCGGGCGAAGAGAGAACGATCCCGCTTCGCCTCCGCGCCACCCGCTGGGGCCTCTACGACGTCGGCCGGATCGAGGCGCGGGCGCGCGACCCGTTCCGGCTCGTGGTCTGGCAGGAGCGATTCGAGAGCATTCAGGGGCTGAAGGCGTATCCCAGCCCCGAGTCGCTGAGCCGAATCCTCTCCCCCATCGAGACGCAGGCCTTTAGCGGAAGCGAAGTCGCGCGGGTCAAGGGCGACGGGATCGAGTACGCGGATATCCGCGACTACGTCTCCGGCGACCGCGTGCGCTCGATCAACTGGCGCGCCTCCGCACGCAAGGGGAGCCTCATCGTCAACGAGCGCCACCCGGAGCGAAACACGGACGTCGTCCTGTTCGTCGATAGCTTCGCGGACGTGCGCCGCGAGGGCCGGAGCACGCTCGACGACGCAGTGCGCGCCGCGGCGACACTGACGACCCGCTACCTCGATCGGCGAGATCGTGTCGGCCTCGTTGCCTTTGGCGGGGTGCTGCGTTGGCTTCGGCCGGGAATGGGCCCGTCGCAGCGCTACCGGCTGATCGAGACGCTGCTCGAGACCGGGGTCGCTCCGACGTACACCTGGCGGGACGTCAATCTGATTCCGGCGCAGATCCTGCCTCCCAAGTCGCTCGTCCTCGGTCTGACACCGCTCGTCGACTCGCGCTTCGTGACCGCACTCGAGAACCTGCGCGCACGCGGCTTCGACCTCGTCGTCGTGGAAGTCGATCCGGTCAGCCTGGTCGAGCGGGGCAGCGGCGAGATCGAGGCTCTCGCGTACCGGCTCTGGCTCCTCGAGCGCGAGGTGCTCCGCGCTCGCCTCGAACGTCTCGGCGTCGGGATCGCGCGTTGGGGCGACGACGTCTCGCTCGAGACCGCTCTCGAGGGGGTGAGGACGTACAGGCGCTACGCCAGGCTCGCACGCGTGTAGGGGCCGGATGCGGAGCGGTTGCGTGCGCGACCGCGCTCGCCGCGCTGCCTCTCGCCCGGGCCGACGACGACGCGTTTATCGAAGCCGGCTTCCGGGTGGCCGCGATCGCGCTGGTAGCGCTCGTCGCCGCGCTCGTTCTC
Source organism: Gaiellaceae bacterium (assembly GCA_040878305.1). Lineage (GTDB taxonomy): Bacteria > Actinomycetota > Thermoleophilia > Gaiellales > Gaiellaceae > GMQP-bins7. The sequence continues at coordinate 1,180 of JBBDMN010000099.1, read as the reverse complement.
GGCTGGTCGTTGCTCGTTCCGGCTTCACTCGTCCTTCTCGGAGGCATGTACGGCGCCGAGCTAGCAATCGCCGACGCGTCGCTCGACGCGGCGACGCCGCTCTTCGCCGCCGGGCTGCTGGTGGCGGCCGAGCTCGCGTACTGGGCGATCGAGGAGCGCGAGTCGGCAGAGGCCGAGCCAGGAGAGGGACTGCGCCGAGTAGCGTTCGTCGCGTTGCTCGCGCTCGGAGCCTTGCTCGTAGCGGCGCTTCTCCTGGCACTCGCCGACAGCGTCTCTGCCGCCGGGCTCGCCGTGGACCTCGTCGGAGCCACCGCGGCAGCCACGGTTCTGATCGTCGTTCTCATCACTCGGCGGCTGGGCAGCGCCGGCGCCACACGATCTGGCTGACGATCGACTCCGCCTCGGAGTTTTTCGTATAGCCCGAAAGAGTGATGCCTAGAGAGCCGCGCGCACCGATGTACGCGACAGTGAACCGGCTTCTCGTCACCACGCTCCTCTGCGCTACGGCAGCTTTCATGGCCGCCGGCGCTCAAGGCGCGCCCGAGAAAGCGGAGCAACACGCAGGAATCGCAAATCTCCTCGTCGAGCGCATCAACGCGTTTCGGGCCGAGCGCGGCCTCGCTCCGGTACGACCCGCGCCGTCGTTGCGTCTGGCGGCCCTCTCCCACACGCAAGACCAGTCCGAGAGAGGCGTCTTCAGTCATGACTCTCCGGACGGCACGCCGTTCTCCGACCGGATCGCCCGCTTCTACGGGCAGCGTGGGTTCTCGCACTGGAGCGTCGGGGAGAACCTTCTCTACGGGCCGGTCTCGATCAACCCTGACGAGGCACTTCGCGCCTGGCTCGAGTCCCCGGGCCACCGAAAGATCCTCCTCGAGCCCAGATGGCGCGACATCGGCATCGTCGCGCTCGTGGTGAATCAGGCACCGGGCGAGTTCGGTGGCCGCAATGTCGTCGTGGTCACCTCGGACTTCGGCGCTCGCAGCCGCTGAGGGACGTCTCTCGCTCGAGCGCGTCCTCGCGGGCGCGGCAGCTGTGTGGCGCGCGGCGCCCGCTCCTCACTGCGCCCGTGGACAGGCCCAGGCGAGTCACTGGCGTCGTGATCTCACGCGAGCTAGATTGTGACTAAGTCTTAGTTTAGTCTTAGAAGGACATGTCCGTGGTGAACATCCATGAAGCC
>JBBDMN010000098.1:0-1078 GCA_040878305.1 Gaiellaceae bacterium | reverse complement strand
GTCACCGAGCAGATGCTGCGCCACTTCATCCAGAAGGTTCACCAGCACCGCTTCGCGCATCCCCGCGTCGTCGTCTGCGTGCCGTCCGGCGTCACGGGCGTCGAGAAGCGCGCGGTCGAGGAAGCGACCCTCTCGGCGGGCGCGCGTCAGGCGTACCTCATCGAGGAGCCGATGGCCGCGGCGATTGGCGCGGGACTTCCCGTCGCGGAGCCGACCGGAAACATGATCGTGGACATCGGCGGCGGGACGACCGAGGTGGCGATCATCTCGCTCGGCGGCATCGTGGTCTCGCAGAGCATGCGAGTCGGCGGCGACGAGATGGACGAGGCGATCGTCAACCACATCAAGAAGGAGTACAAGCTCCTCGTCGGGACGCAGACCGCCGAGGAGATCAAGCTCGAGATCGGCTCGGCGCACCGTCTGAAGGAGGAGCTGCAGGCCGAGGTACGCGGCCGCGACATGCTCACGGGGCTGCCAAAGACGGTCGTCATCTCGTCGGAGGAGATCCGGCGCGCGCTCGACGAGCCGGTGTCGCAGATCATCGACGCGATGAAGTCGACGCTCGACAAGACTCCGCCCGAGCTCGCTGCGGACATCATGGACCGCGGGATCGTCCTCGCAGGCGGCGGCGCGCTCCTGCAAGGGCTCGACGAGCGCGTCCGGCACGAGACGCAGATGCCGGTTCACCTGGCGGAAAGCCCGCTGACCTGTGTCGCCGTCGGCTCGGGCCGGAGTCTCGAGGAGTTCGACGTCATGCACCGGACGAACCGAAGCCGCGCCCGCCGCAACGGCATGCTCCGCTACTAGGGCCGCCACGGGTTCGCGATCTGCGCTGGGACATGTCCTGGGGACGCGTCCTGGATGGACGAGCGAAGAGTGCGAATTCGGCGCCGGTTCGACTCTTGGCGAAGGTCAGGGTCTGACCCTGGCCATGTCCTGAAGAGGCGGTGAAACGTGTGCCAACTCTGTGCCAATCGATCCACAGACGTTCTGGGCGCCCCGAAACGCGGAATCTGGCTCGAGGGCTAGTAGGACTTTGTTACTCACGGCGTGAGAAGAGCGAGAGCTGGCCGAGGTC
>JBBDMN010000097.1:0-5482 GCA_040878305.1 Gaiellaceae bacterium | reverse complement strand
TCGGGACGGAGCACAACCTCGCGGTGCGCCCTTACCTGAACCAGCAGAAGGTGCCCCAGACGCTCGTCTCGACCGGGGCGTCCTATTGGGGACTGCAGCACAAGGAATACCCGTGGACGATCGGCTGGCAGCCCGACTACATCGCCGAAGGGCGCATCTACGGTCTCCACATCAAGGCGAACCACAACGGCAAGAAGATCGCTGTCATCTACCAGAACGACGACTACGGGAAGGACTATCTGTTGGGAGTGCGAGCGGCGCTTGGCAAGCAGTACTCCGACGCGAACATCGTTGCCCAGGAGGCCTACGAGGTGACGGCGCCCAACGTGACCTCCCAAATGGCGCGGATCAAGGCCTCGGGCGCACCCATCTTCGTGATCCTCGCGACGCCGGTACCGACGATCCGGACCTACGGAACCGGGAAGGCCCTCGGCTATAACCCCGAGCAGATCTACGTGAACTCGGTGGCGGCGACGGCGGCTTTCTTCAACATCGCGGTCGGCGCAGCCGGTGCGCCGTACGTCAACGGCTCGATCTCGGTGGCTTACCTCAAGGACCCATCGAGCCCCACGTGGACCACCGACGCGGCCATGAAGCAGTACCGGACGATCATGGCGAAGTATGCGCCCAGCGCAAACGCGAACGATGTCCTCTACCTCTACGGCGTGGCGAAGGCCGAGACGTTCGTACAGGCGCTCTACAAGGTGGGGAAGAATCCCACCCGAGTAGGCCTGATGAACGCGCTCCTGAGCCTGAACTCGGCGAACAAGTTCGCTTTGCCGGGCGTCGTGCAGAAGACGACGAAGTCCGATCATTTCGTTATCAGCCAGATGCAGCTCGAGCGGTACACGCATCCGGACTGGAAGCTTCAGGGCAAGTTGATCGAGGGCCGGCCACGCTAGGCACAGCCTAGGTCGTAAGGATGTAGGGGCCGGGGTTTCTCCCGGCCCCCTACTGCGTTCCGGCGCGGAACTCCTCCCAGTAGCCCTCCATCGTCGTCAGGCGCGTGGTCGTATGCAGGAGGTCGTGCGGCGCGACGTTGACCGCCCGCACGATCCATTCGTCGCCGACGTCGAGCACGTTGATGCAGCCGGGGGCCTGCTCGAAGTGCCCGAGGAAGAGGCGCTCGCCCGTCAGCGCGTACGAGAGGATCGCGCGGTTGACCCCGCCGTGAAGCACGGCGAGCACCGTGTCCCACGTCTTGTCGGCGAGGAGTCGCTCGAGCGCCGGGAGCACGCGGTCGAAGAGCTCGCCGATCGTCTCTCCGCCGAGGAAGCGCTTGTGGTTCGGGACGATCCCTCGGAACGCGTGGACGAACTCCGACTCGAGCTGGTCGACGGGGATGCCGGAGAGCTGCGCCCCGCGAAGCTCGCGCAGATCCGGCCATTCCTCGAGCTCGGCGTCCGGCCGGACGATCCGGGCGGTCTCGTGAGTCCGCGAGAGCCCGCTCGTGAGCACACGATCGAAGTGGATGGACGCGAGCAGCGCTCGAGCTGCCTCGGCTTGCGCGCGTCCCTCGTCGTTGAGGCCCACCTCGTCGGGCTGGACCGGCTGTCCATCAGGAGCGAAGTACGACACCGCGCCATGGCGCATGAGGTAGAGACGCCGTCTCATCCTCGCGAGCCCTGAAGGTGCCGGACGACGCTCGCGCCAACGAGAGTCCCAAGTAACAGTCTGTTACTTGGGATCATTGTCGTACCGCTCGAGGTACGCCGGGCTGGCGATCAGCAGTCTCTTCTCGACAGTGCGCCGCAGAGCCTCGAGGTCGCCCTCGCGCACGTCGCCTGCCCGAATGCGCCGAGCGACTTCGATGTCCCCGGAGTCAGGTGAAGCAGGCAGGGGAGACTCCCGTTCGACGATCGAGAGCGCGTTCATCGCCACGAGTGTCCGGAAGCGCATCCGGTGGTCGGAGAGCGTGGGGAGGATCTCAGCCTCGAGAAACTCGTGCACCGCCGCGGCCAGCTCACGTGCGTTCGGGCGGTCGGTCACGTAGCTCACTCCTGGTGATTGGTGTACGAGAGGATGCGCCACTCGTCGAGCTCCCTGCGGAGCATGTGGTAGCTCGTCGCGAAGTCGCGCACCAACGCTCCGTCTCCGGCAAGAGCATTCCAGCGGACGGTCGCTAGCGCACAGGAATTGCCGAGCCGCGTGATGTCCAGAGCTGCGATCGCCGCCCGCGTCGCCCCGGCGTTTCGGTACGCCTCCATGAGCGCGGCGAGGTGCTCACGGACGGCGTCGTGATCGGCAAGATGGATCGCTTTGCCTTCACGTACGGCGAGAAACGGCGCCTCGTACATGGCTGAGATCGCATCGACATCCGACGCCATGTAACGCTCGGCGTACCTTTCGAAGAAGTCCTCGAACTCTGTGCTCATGCTGCCCTCCTGATGAGGTTGAGGATTTCGTACTCCATCTCGGCAGCGAGCCGGCCGAGAATCGCAAACTCCACGCTCCGGTCCTCCCCGCGCAGGTGGCGGCGCCCTTGCCTCAGCGCCCCGATCGCCCACTTGCAGTTGCCGAGAACCTCCCAGGCATAGAGCTCGTCGAGGGGAACCTCGCGGCCGGTCAGCTCCGCGTAGCGGGCGAGGTAGGGCTCGACCTCGCCGACGCCTCCGAGCCGCAGGTCGTCGCGCCCAAAGCGCCAGGCGCGCACGAGCGGCCAGGCGAGATCTTCCACTGGATCGGAGACGTGGGCGAACTCCCAGTCGAGAACGGCGACGAGACCCGTCGGGTCCACCACGAGGTTCCCGAGCCTGAAGTCACCGTGACCGACGACGCGCGAGCGCTCGAGCGGGATCCGCTCCCGTGCCCAGTGCAGGCCGAGCTCGATCGCCGGGTGCGGCTCGTCGATCGAGTCGAGCTCCTCGTAGAAGACGTCGAACGGATCGCCAGCGCGGAGGAATGGCAACCGCTCGACCGGGATCGAGTGGATCTTCGCGAGCTCCTCCGCCATCTCGAGCGGCAGCGAGGTGGGCGGCGACTTGACGATGCGACGCCCGATCGTCTCTCCGTGGACACGTTCCATGACGAACGCCTCGCGCCCGTCGACGTCGCCCAGGTACGCGATCGGCTCCGGTACCTTCACGCCCGCTTCATGAGCCGCGCGCAGGACCTCGAACTCGTGCTCGAGCGAGAGCGTCCCCTCGTGGATGACGCCGCCGCCGGCGCGCCGGACGAGCAGCTCGCGCCCGTCGGCGGTGTCCACCGCCCACGCCTCCTTCGACGCACCGCCCGGGAGCAGCAGAGCACCGGCGACAGGCGTGCCGAGCGCAACCTCGAGCGCCTCCTTCACAGCGCGATTTCGGCGAGGGCGCGGAGAGCCTCGGGCTGCTGCGTCGATACGAGCAGCGACGTCGCCCCGGACTCCCGCCAGGCTTCGACCCGCTCGGCGAGGCGCTCTTTCGGCCCGACGAGCGCGACCTCGTCGATGAACGAGTCCGGAATCGCAGCCTCGGCGTCACGCTTGTTCCCGTCGAGATAGAGATCCTGGATCTCCTTCGCCTCGGCCTCGTAGCCGTAGCGGGCGAAGAGGTCGTTGTAGAAGTTCTTGCCCCTTGCGCCCATGCCGCCGATGTAGAGCGCGTAGTAGGGCTTGAGGAAGTCGCGTCCCGCCTCCACGTCGTCGATCAGGATCAAGGGCGCGGTCGGGGCGACGTCGAAGCCCGGAGGCGTGCTCTCGAGCGCGGAAGAGAAGACCTTGCGCGCCCGTTCGGGCGACCAGAAGAGCGGGAGCCAGCCGTCCGCGATCTCGCACGCCTGGGCGACGGCCTTCGGCCCCATCGCGGCGAGGTAGATCGGGATGTCGGCGCGCAGCGGGCGCGCCATCAGCTTGAGCGGCTTGCCGAGCCCGGTCCCATGGCTGAACGGGATGTCGTAGTGCTCCCCGTGGTGCTCGACGAGCTCGCGGCGAAGCGCAGTGCGGACGATTTCGACGTACTCGCGGGTCTTCAGGAGCGGCTTTCCCCAGGGCTCTCCGTGCCAGCCCTCGACCACCTGCGGCCCGGATGTCCCGAGCCCGAGCATGAACCGCCCGCCCGAGAGGAGGTCGAGCGTCGCCGCCGTCATCGCCGTCAAGGCGGGCGTACGCCCGGGAATTTGCATGATCGCGCTCCCGAGCTTGATCTTGCTGGTGGTTGCGCCGAGCCAGGAGAGGACGGTGACGCAGTCCGTTCCCCACGCCTCCGCCGCCCACGCGGAGTCGTAGCCGAGGCGCTCGGCCTCCTGCGCGAGCGCGATGGGCTCGAGCGGGCTCGTCCCCGGCGGCGCGTATCCCATGTAGAACCCGAGGCGCATGGATGCGATGCTAACGCCGTGACGATCGCCGATCTCCGTCCGACCGACGACGTGCTCGAGCTCAAGGCGCGCGTCCGCACCTTTATGGAGAAAAACGTCTATCCGAACGAGCAGGCGCTCGACCGCGAGGACGAGGAGGCCGACGCGCTCGTGGAGCGGCTCCGGTCTGTCGCGAAGGACGAAGGACTGTGGGCGCCGCACCTCCCCCCGGAAGCCGGCGGGTCGAACGGGAGCTTCCTCACGTACGCGTTTCTGAACGAGGAGATCGGGCGCTCGCTCTGGGGACAGCTGATCCTCGGCTGCCAGGCGCCGGATGCGGGGAACGGGGAGATCCTGTGGCAGTTCGGGACGGACGAGCAGAAGGAGCGATGGCTGAAGCCGCTCGTCGCAGGTGAGGTGCGCTCGTTCTTCTCCATGACCGAGCCCGAGGTCTCGGGCTCGGACCCGACGGGGCTGCGGACCCGTGCCGTGCGGGACGGCGACGAGTGGGTGATCGACGGCCACAAGTGGTTCTCGTCAGGCGCCGAGGGTGCCGCCTTCGGGATCGTCATGGCCGTCACCGATCCCGATGCGGAGCCGCATCGGCGCGCGACGCAGATCGTCGTCCCGGCGGACACGCCAGGAGTGGAGATCGTTCGCGCGGTACCGACCATGGGCCACCGCGGGCGGGGCTGGACGACGCACTGCGAGGTGCGCTACAGGGATGTACGCGTCCCGATCGAGAACACGCTCGGCGAGGTGGGGGAGGGGTTCCGCATCGCGCAGAAGCGGCTCGGCCCCGGCCGTATCCACCACGTCATGCGCTGGCTCGGGCAGATGCAGCGTGCTTTCGAGCTCATGTGCTCGTACGCGCTCGAGCGAGAGGCGTTCGGCGGGCCGCTGGCAGAGAAGCAGACCGTCCAGAACTGGATCGCGGACTCGGCGGCCGAGATCCAGGCGTGCCGCCTGCTCACGCTCGACGCCGCGCACAAGATCGATCAGGGCGACGAGGCGCGGGTCGAGGTCTCGCTGATCAAGTTCTACGCGGCGAAGGCGCTGAACGATGTGATCGACCGCGCGGTACAGACGCACGGCGCGCGTGGACTCACGGACGAGACGCCGCTCGCGGGGATGCTCTCGATGGCGCGCGGCGCGCGCATCTACGACGGCCCGGACGAGGTGCACCGCATGGTCGTCGCCCGCCGCATCC
>JBBDMN010000096.1:0-5516 GCA_040878305.1 Gaiellaceae bacterium | reverse complement strand
CGAACATCGTCGTCCAGTGCCAGAACGAGCGCTCGCAGACCTCGAACAAGCAGACTGCGCTTCGCATCCTCCGCTCGAAGCTCGTGGAGCTCGAGGAGGAGAAGCGCGAGGCCGAGCTTGCCCGGGAGCGGGGAGCCGCGCAGGACATCGGCTTCGGAAGTCAAATCCGCTCCTACGTGCTCCACCCGTACCAGCTCGTCAAGGATCACCGCACGGACCACGAGGTCGGAAACGCGCAGTCGGTGCTCGACGGCGCGCTCGACGGGTTCGTTCACTCCTATCTCCTCGCCAAGGCGGCGGGGAAAGTCCTATAGGGGCGTCGGGTGAAAGACCATGCCGCCGCGGCCGCGAAGCGGACGCCTTCAGGGATGTTCGCGCGACCGGAATACGCGCGAGCGGATTCCGGTCTTGCGCACTATTGGAGCCGAGATGTCAGCTAGAATCGGCGCCGCTCCTGAACCGGAGCAGCCTTCCGCGGCTGCGTCTCCCCTTAGCCCGGTGCTGGACGATTTTCAGACAGACGCCCCCATGACTGCCGTCGCCGAACCCGAGACCTTCGTCGCCCCGCTCCCCGGCGATGCGGAGTCGAGCGGCTCGGCGATGATCGTGTTCGAGGACGTCCAGAAGATCTACGAGCCCGCGGTCACCGCTCTCGACGGCGTCTCCTTCGTCATCGAGAAGGGCGAGTTCGTCTTCGTCGTCGGTGCCTCGGGCTCAGGGAAGTCGACGGTGATCCGCCTCCTCCTCAAGGAGATCGACGCGACTCAGGGCAGGATCGTGGTCGGCGGCCGCGACCTTGGCCGGCTCAAGCGCTCGAAGGTGCCGCTCCTCAGGCGCAACGTCGGCTGCGTGTTCCAGGACTTCAAGCTCCTCCCGAACCGCACCGCCGCCGAGAACATCGGCTACGCGTTGCGCGTGCAGGGGGAGCCGAGCTCGCAGATCCGGAAGAAGGTCCCGGAGGTTCTCAACCTCGTCGGGCTCGCGCACAAGATGAACTCCCGCCCCGAGGAGCTCTCGGGCGGCGAGCAGCAGCGCGTCTCGATCGCGCGCGCCTTCGTCAACCACCCGCCCCTGCTCGTCTGCGACGAGCCGACCGGCAACCTCGACCCCGACACGTCGGTTGGGATCATGCAGCTCCTCTACCGCATCAGCCGCACGGGCACGACCATCCTCATGGTCACGCATGACCGCGAGATGGTGGACAAGATGCGCAAGCGCGTGATCGCGCTCGAGGAGGGCAAGCTCGTACGTGACGAGCGGCGTGGAGGGTACGCGGAAGAATGACCGCGTCTTCCACCTCCCACGTCCGCGCGCCAGGCGTCGGCGGAGTCCGGCTCTGCCGGACGGGAGCCGGTGCCGGCGAGGGACGCGCGTGACCCGGACGAAGCTGATCTTTTCCGAAGCGTTTCGCTCGATCGGCGCGAATCTCTCGACGACGTTCGCTTCTGCCGTGTCCGTCTTGATCGGGATGTTCTTGATCGGCGTGTTCATCGGGATCGGCACCTGGCTCGTCTCGTGGTCGGACGACAAGAAGCGCGAGCTCGCCGTCCACGTCTTCGTCAAGGATGAGGCGACGAACAAGCAGATCGACCAGCTCCGGGTCTTCATCGAGTCGGATGAGCGTGTCAAGGTCGGCGGTATCGACTTCATAACCAAGGCCGAGGCGCTGGCCATCATGCGGAAGCGGGCGCCGGAGCTCACCGAGAACCTCGCGTCGAACCCGCTTCCCGCCTCGTTCGACATCGTTCCGAAGCGCGGCGAGGACACTGCGGCAATCGCCGCCTCGCTAAAGGGGGCGAAGCTCGCAGCCGTCGACGAGGTCAGCCACGGTGAGGACGTCTCCAAGCGGATCCTCCAGATTGCTCGGGCGATCCAGGTCGTCTTCCTCATCGTCGTCGTCGTGCTCCTCGGCGCCTCCACGATCCTCATCTCGAACACGATCCGTCTGTCGATCTTCGCGCGCCGCCGTGAGATCGAGGTCATGAAGCTCGTCGGGGCGACGAACTGGTTCGTGCGCGGCCCGTTCATGCTCGAGGGTGTGCTGACCGGGCTCATCGGCTCGGTCGCCGCTGTGGCGCTGCTCTTCATCGGGCGCGAGATCGCGGTTCCGCAGATCGTGGGACATATCCAGGACGATCCCGACGTGCGCGCGCTCGCGTTTACCTGGACCGCGGCGCTCCTGATCGGCGTCGGCCTGGGGATCGGAGCCGTCGGCTCTGGCTTGACGCTCCGCCGTTTCCTGCGCGTGTGACGGGGGAGGGGCGGACGACCGGCCGTTAGGGTTCGGCCGTGGCAACCGGCGACCTCGAACGCGCCCGTGAGTCCTCTGCAAGGCGGGCCTGGGCGGACGCCTACGAGTCGTTTTCGCGCCGCGACCAGGCGGCTCCGCTCGGCGCCGAGGACCTTGAGCTGCTCGCGACGTCCGCGTACATGCTCGGACGGGACGACGACTACTGCAGCGCCTTGGAACGCGCCCATCGCGCCTACGTGGACGCGGGTGAGAACCTGCGCGCAGTCCGGTGCGCGTTCTGGGTGGGCATGACCCTTGCGCTTCGAGGAGAGATGGGCCCGGCGAGCGGGTGGCTCGGCCGTGCACAGCGAACACTCGACCGCGAGGAACACGAGTCCGTTGAGCGCGGTTACCTGCTCATGCCGCTCGTGTTCCAGCACGAGGCCGCGGGTGACTTCGAGGCTGCGGCGGCCGTCGCCGCCGAAGCTGTTGCGATCGCCGGGCGCTTCGGCGATTCGGACGGGTTCGCGCTCGCCGTCCATGCCCAGGGCCACATGCTGATCAAGGCGGGTCGCGTCAAGGAGGGTCTTGCTTTGCTCGACGAGGCCATGGTGGCGGTGACCGCTGACGCGCTCTCGCCGATCGTGACGGGCATCGTCTATTGCGGCATGATCCTGGCCTGCCAGGAGGTGTATGAGCTACGCCGCGCCCAGGAATGGACGGCCGCCTTGTCGCGGTGGTGCAACGGGCAACCCGACCTGGTGGCTTTCACCGGCCGGTGTCTGGTGCATCGCGCCGAGATCATGCAGGTGCACGGGGACTGGCGAGACGCACTCGAAGAGGCGCGGCAGGCTGGCACGCGCTCGTTGGCGGCGATGAATCGCGCGGCAGCAGGGCTCGCCCTCTACCGCCAGGGAGAGCTTCATCGGCTGCTGGGGGAGTTCGATGCCGCCGAGGAGGCGTATCGTGAGGCCAGCGGGCTCGGATGGGAGCCGCAACCCGGCCTCGCACAGTTGCGGCTCGCGCAGGGGCGAGCTGATGCCGCCGTGGCGTCGATTCGCCGCGTCGAGGGCGAGTCGACCGAGCCGCTGAAGCGGGCGGGGCTGCTGCCCGCCTACGTCGAGATCATGCTGGCCGTCGGCGAGATCGACGAGGCGCGCGACGCCTACACCAAGCTCGACGAGATCGCCGCGCGCTACGAGAGCACGATGCTGGGTGCGATGGTCGCGCACGCGCGAGGCGCGGTCGAGCTGGCCGAAGGCGACACCCAGAGCGCTCTACTCTCGCTGCGCCACGCCTCGCAGGCTTGGCATGCCCTCGAGGCGCCGTACGAGGTGGCGCGCGTGCGGATGCTGATCGGCTCGGCTTGTCGCGCCCTCGGCGACGAGGACGCGGCCACGCTGGAGCTGGAGTTGGCTCGCGGAGTGTTCGAGCGGCTCGGAGCTGCGCCTGATGTCGCGCTCGTCGACTCATTCGCCCCGCATGACGTGTCCGAGGACCTCCACGGGTTGACAGCGCGCGAGCTGCAGGTGCTACGCCTCGTCGCCTCCGGGACGAGCAATCGGGAGATCGCCTCGACGCTCGTCATCAGCGAGCACACCGTGGCCCGTCACCTCCAGAACATCTTCGCCAAGCTCGACGTGTCGTCGCGAACCGCGGCCGGCGCGTTCGCGTTCGAGCACAACCTCGTCTGACCCTACTCGTGGTCAGAAGTGATCACGAGACTCGACCGAAAGTTGGTGAATCCGGCCGATGACGGGCGTCTTCCACCGCCGTACTGTCGTCGTCAAAAGGAGGAACAGCATGGCGACGCAGCAGTCAGTGGAGCACTTCGACACGGTCATCGTCGGCGGCGGTCAGGCGGGGCTCTCAGTTGGGTACTACTTGACCAGGCGGGGGCGGGACTGCGTGATCCTGGACGCGAACGAGCAAATCGGCGACTCCTGGCGGCAGCGCTGGCCCTCGCTCCGGCTGTACTCACCCGCGCGCTACGACGGATTGCCGGGGATGCCGTTTCCAGCCCCGCGTCACACCTTCCCGACCGGGTACGAGATGGCCGACTACCTCGAGACCTATGCGAAGCGGTTCGAGCTTCCCGTCCGAAGCGGCGTCAGCGTGGACGAGCTCTCCAAGGACGGCGAGCGGTACGTGCTCACGGCAGGTGATCGCAGCTTTGAGGCCAACCAGGTGGTCGTGGCATCGGGCGTCATGCAGACGCCTGTGACCCCGGCCTTCGCGGCCGACCTCGATCCCCGGATCACGCAGCTCCACTCCAGCGAGTATCGAAGCCCTGCGCAGCTGCAGGAGGGACCAGTCCTCGTCGTGGGTGCCGCCCATTCGGGAGGCGACATCGCCTTCGAAGTCGCCGCGGCGCACCGAACCATGCTGTCCGGAAGGGACACCGGGGAGATTCCTTTTCGGATCGAGAGCCGCGTGGCACGGTTCATCTGGCCAGTCCTGCGGTTCGTCGCCACCCGCGTCCTCACGATGAGCACTCCCATGGGTCGCAAGATGCGACCGAAAATACGATCGCACGGTGGACCGCTCCTGCGGGTGAAGTCCGCCGACCTCGAGGCCGCCGGGGTGGAGCGTGTATTCGCGAGAACCGTCGGCGTTGAGGGTGGGTTGCCCGTGCTCGAGGACGGCCGCGTGGTCGAGGTGACGAACGTGATCTGGTGCACCGGCTTCCGTAACGACTTCTCGTGGATCCAGTTTCCGGTGCTTGCCGAGGATGGTTTCCCGGAGCAGGAGAAAGGGGTCGTTCCGTCCTCGCCAGGCCTCTACTTCGTCGGGCTTCTCTTCCTGCACTCCTTCAGCTCGATGCTCATCCTCGGGACGAGTAGGGACGCCAAACGCGTCGCGAAGCACGTCGTCGCGTCGCGTGCGTCCAACGGCCGCTCCACCGCGCCGGTCGAGGCCGTAGGTCGCGACGTCATGACGGGGAGCGCGTCACCGTGACCTCGGAGCGGCTCGACGAGCGAGACCCGCCTGTGGATCCGCCGGAGCACGCGACCGACGAACACCCGAAGGATGCGGTGCTCGTCTGGAACGGAAAGGTCGCCAGCGTCCGCGTCCGCGTCCGGACCACGGACAATGTCAGCGGCACCCGCCCTGCAGACGTCGACGACACGCTAGGGACCTGAGAAGCGGGTGACTGTCACCGCACGCGTCTGACGCCCGAGGGCCGGGCATACCCGGCCCCTTACACGTGCTGGTAGGGGCGAGGTATGCCTCGCCCAAGCGTCGCCGGATACGGTGCGCTAATGCGCAATAGACGACCACCCGG
>JBBDMN010000095.1:0-5542 GCA_040878305.1 Gaiellaceae bacterium | reverse complement strand
TCGTCATGAAGCGACGCCCGGGGCTCGTGGGCTTGTACTTCTTGAGCGCCATCAGCGGTCGCTCCCGGTACAGATCGTGTGCTGGATCGGCGAAACGCGAGCAGCGCAAGGACGCAGGGAGCGCTCGTACCTGGAAGGTACGGGTGCGACCGAGGACGCCGCGATGCGACGCGTTGCAGCCGCATCCGGCGCGCGAGATGTACCGGGAGCGACCGCACTCATACCGACGCCCCCTCGAAGATCTCGATCGTGTGGCCTTCCTTGAGCTGGACGATCGCCTTCTTCCAGCCGGGCCGCCGGCCCTGCGAGACTCCGCGCCGCTTGGGCTTCGACTGCACCTTCAGGATGTTCACGGCCTGAACCTTGACCTCGAACAGCTCTTCGACGGCTTGCCGGATCTGAGTCTTGTGCGCGTCCTCGTGCACACGAAATGTGTATTTGCGATCGGTAATCAGCGAGTAGCTCTTCTCCGAGACGACCGGGGCCAGCAGAACTTGGTTCGGATGAAGGCTCATTCGTCGGCCTCCTCCGGCGCGACGCCTGCGCGCGCGAGGACGAGCGAGAGCGCCGCCTCGGTGAGGAGCAGGGAGCGCGCCCAGACGACGGTCGCCACGCCGAGCTCGGCCGGCGACGTCACGAGTACCTTCTCGAGGTTGCGGAACGACTTGACGAGGTCTTCCTCGTCCTCGGTCGCCACGACGACGGTCGGACGCTCGGCCCAGTCGGAGAGGAGCGAGGCTGCCTTCTTCGTCGAAGGCGCATCGAACGCCGCTCCGTCGAGCAGCGCAACGGTGCCGTTCGCCGCGTGGTCGGAGAGCGCACCACGCAGTGCAGCCCGGCGAGCCTTGCGGTTGACCTTGACCTCGAAGCTCCGCATTCCGGGGGGAAACGCCATGCCGCCACCGGTCCACTGCGGAGCGCGCGTCGTGCCCGCCCGTGCGCGGCCCGTTCCTTTCTGGCGCCACGGCTTGGTGCGGCCGCCGGAGACGAGGCCGCGGCTCTTGCCGCCCTGCGTACCGGCACGCGCGGCGTTCAGCTCGGCCCGGACCGTCTCGTGGACGAGGTGCGGCTTGAGCTCGGCCGCGAAGACGGATGCCTCCAGTGAGACCTCCTTCGCCTTCGTCCCGCCGAGCACGGGCGCCTTGGGTGCAGTCTTTGTCGTCATGTCCTAGGCCTCGCGGATCTCCACGATGCCGCTGGCTGGACCGGGGACCGAGCCCCGGATCAGGATGAGGTTTCGCTCGGCGTCGATCTCGTGCACGACGAGGCCCGGTTGCGTGACCCGCACCCCGCCCATGCGGCCGGACATGCGCATTCCCTTGAAGACCCGAGACGGAGTCGCCGACGCGCCGATCGACCCCGGCTTGCGGACGTTGTGCGAGCCGTGGGAAACCGGCCCCCGCGTGAAGCCGTGGCGTTTGATCGTGCCCTGGAAGCCCTTTCCGATCGAGACCCCGGACACCTTGACGCGCTCGCCCGGCTCGAACGCCTCGACCGTGACGGTCTCGCCGACCGCGAGCCCGCTCGAGCCCCTAACCTCGACGAGATGCCGGTGCGGGCCGAAGCCGGCTTTCTGCAAGTGCCCGATCTCGGGTTTCGACAGCTTTCGCTCGGCAACAGGCTCGAAGGCGAGCTGCACGGCGTCGTAGCCGTCCGTATCCACCGTCTTCACCTGGACCACGGGACAAGGCCCCGCCTCGATCACGGTGACGACGGACACCTGTCCTGTCTCCGGGTCGAAGGCCTGGGTCATGCCGATCTTCCTGCCGAGGATTCCCTTCACGCTTTCACCTAGAGCTTGATCTCGATGTCGACCCCGGCCGGAAGATCGAGCCGCATCAGCGAGTCGACCGTCTTGGGCGTCGGAGAGTGGATGTCGATCAGGCGCTTGTGCGTGCGCACCTCGAAGTGCTCCCGCGAGTCCTTGTCCTTGAACGGGCTTCGGATCACGCAGTAGACGTTCTTCTCGGTTGGCAGCGGGACTGGTCCCGTGATCGTGGCGCCGGTGCGCTGGGCCGTCTCCACGATCTGGGACGCGGACTTGTCCACCTGCTGGTGGTCGTAGCCCTTCAGTCGGATGCGGATCTTCTGCTGTGCCATGGCTGGTGGAGGTAAGGGAGAGGCCGAGCCCCCTTAGGCGATGATCTCCGTGACGACGCCGGCGCCGACGGTGCGGCCGCCTTCGCGGATCGCGAAGCGAAGCCCTTGATCCATGGCGATCGGCTGGATGAGCTCGATGTCCATGTTCGTGTTGTCGCCCGGCATGACCATCTCCTGCCCCTCGGGCAGCTTGATCGAGCCGGTGACGTCGGTCGTCCGGAAGTAGAACTGCGGCCGGTAGCCGTCGAAGAACGGCGTGTGGCGCCCGCCCTCGTCCTTCGAGAGGACGTACACCTCGGCCTTGTAGTGCGTGTGCGGGGTGATGCTCCCCGGCTTGGCGAGCACCTGGCCGCGCTCGACGTCCTCGCGCTTGATGCCGCGAAGCAGCGCGCCCGCGTTGTCGCCGGCCTGCGCGTAGTCGAGCGTCTTCTGGAACATCTCGAGGCCGGTGACCACCGTCTTCTCGACCTGCGGGTGGATGCCGACGATCTCGATCTCCTCGCCGACGGTCATCTTGCCCTGCTCGATGCGGCCGGTTACGACGGTGCCGCGCCCCGTGATCGTGAAGACGTCTTCGATCGGCATGAGGAACGGCTTGTCGACGTCACGTACGGGCTCCGGGATGTAGGAGTCGACAGCCTCCATCAGCTCGAGGATCTTCGGCGTCCACTCGGGGTCGCCCTCGAGCGCCTTCAGCGCCGAGACCTGGATGACCGGGATGTCGTCGCCCGGGAACTCGTACTTCGAGAGCAGCTCGCGAACTTCCATCTCCACGAGCTCGAGGAGCTCGGGATCGTCGACCATGTCCGCCTTGTTCAGTGCGACGACGATCGACGGCACCTCGACCTGGCGGGCGAGAAGGATGTGCTCGCGGGTCTGCGGCATCGGGCCGTCGGCCGCGGAGACCACGAGGATCGCGCCGTCCATCTGGGCGGCGCCCGTGATCATGTTCTTGATGTAGTCGGCGTGGCCCGGGCAGTCGACGTGTGCGTAGTGCCGGTTCTCGGTCTCGTACTCGACGTGCGCCGTGTTGATCGTGATGCCGCGCTGGCGCTCTTCCGGCGCCTTGTCGATCGCGTCGAAGGACGTCGCCTGCGTGTTGGTTCCCGAGTCCGCGAGGACCTTGGTGATCGCGGCTGTGAGCGTCGTCTTGCCGTGGTCGATATGGCCGATCGTGCCGACGTTGACGTGTGGCTTGGTGCGCTCGAACTTCTGCTTGCCCATGATGTACTGCCCTCCGGGAGTGACTCGTTTGCGGTTTTCTTAGGCTGGCTTGTCGCTTGTCACGAGCGCCTCGGCGATCGTGACCGGAACTTGCTCGTAGCGGTCGAACTGCATTGAAAACGTCGCGCGGCCCTGCGACATCGAGCGCAGGTCGGTCGCGTAGCCGAACATCTCCGCGAGCGGCACGCTCGCCTTGACGGACTGCGACCCGCCGACCGGCTCGAGGTGCTCGATCCGGCCACGACGCCCGTTCAGGTTACCAATGACGTCGCCGAGGTACTCCTCCGGCGTCACCACCTCGACCGACATCACGGGCTCGAGGAGCTTCGGCTTCGCCCGCTTCATCCCCTCCTTGAACGCCATGGAGCCGGCAATCTTGAAGGCTCGCTCGCTCGAGTCGACATCGTGGTACGAGCCGTCGACGAGCTCGACCTTGAGGTCGACCACCGGGAATCCGGCGAGGATGCCGGAGCTCATGGCCTCCTCGATTCCGTGGTTGACGGCCGAGATGTACTCCTTCGGGATCTTCCCACCGACGATCTTGTCGACGAACTCGTACCCCCCGCCCGGCTCCTGCGGGAAGAGGTTGATGGTGACGTCGCCATACTGGCCCGAGCCGCCGGTCTGACGGACGAACCGGCCCTGGATCTTCTCCGCAGGCCGACTTATCGTCTCGCGATACGCGACCTGCGGGCGGCCGACGTTCCCTTCCACGCGGAACTCGCGCATGAGGCGGTCGACGATGATCTCGAGATGGAGCTCGCCCATGCCCGCGATCAACGTCTGCCCGGTCTCCTCGTCGCTCGAGACCCGGAACGTGGGGTCTTCCTCGGCGAGCCGCTGTAGAGCAGCGCCGAGCTTGTCCTGATCCGCCTTCGTCTTCGGCTCGATCGCGACCGAGATGACCGGATCGGGGAAGGACATCGACTCGAGCACGATCGGAGCGGAGTCGATCGCGAGCGTATCGCCGGTCGTCGTGAACTTGAGTCCGACAGCAGCGGCGATCTCGCCGGCGCCGATCTCCTCTCGCTCCTCGCGATGGTTCGCGTGCATCTGGAGGATGCGGCCGATCCGCTCGGTCTTGCCGTTCGTCGTGTTGAGGACGCGCTCGCCCGCTTTTACCTGGCCGGAATAGACGCGGAAGTACGTCAGCTTGCCAACGTAGGGATCCGTCATGACCTTGAACGCGAGCGCCGCGAACGGGGCCTCGAGCGCGGGCGCCCGAGTCTCCTCGCCCGAGCTCTTCGGGTGGATGCCCTGGATCGGCGGGACGTCCACCGGGCTCGGCAGGTAGTCGACGATCGCGTCGAGGAGCGGCTGCACGCCCTTGTTCTTGAACGCCGAGCCGGCGAGCACCGGGGTGATCCGGCCGGCGAGTGTGCCGCGCCTGAGAGCCCGTCGGATCATCTCGGGCGTCACGATGCTCTCGTCCTCGAGATATGCCTCCATAAGCTCGTCGTCGAACTCGGCGATTCCGTCGATCAGCGCGTGGTGGCCGGCTTCCGCTGCCGCGGCGAGCTCGGCCGGGATCTCGTCGGTCGAGAACTCGGTGCCGAGCGCATTCGTATATGTGATGGCCTTCATCTCGACCAGGTCGACGACCCCCGAGAACAGCTCCTCGCTGCCGATCGGCACGTGGATCGGAACCGGCTTGGCGCCGAGGCGATCGCGCATCGACTCCACGGCGGCTGCGAAGTCCGCGCCCGTGCGGTCCATCTTGTTGATGAACGCGATGCGCGGAACGCTGTAGCGGTCGGCCTGCCTCCAGACGGTCTCGGACTGCGGCTGCACACCCGCGACGGAGTCGAATACGGCGACCGCGCCGTCGAGGACGCGAAGACTTCGCTCAACCTCCACGGTAAAGTCCACGTGCCCGGGCGTATCGATAATGTTGATCCGATAGTCGCGCCACTCGGCCGTCGTTGCCGCCGACGTGATGGTGATGCCGCGCTCCTGCTCCTGCGCCATCCAGTCCATCGTGGCCGCGCCCTCGTGCACCTCGCCCATCTTGTGGGTACGCCCGGTGTAGTAGAGGATCCGCTCGGTCGTCGTCGTCTTGCCCGCGTCGATATGAGCCATGATCCCGATGTTGCGGACACGGTCCAGCGCGGTGGTTGTGGCGACGACGCTCATTCTCGGTTTACCAGCGCCCGCTACCAGCGATAGTGCGCGAAGGCCTTGTTGGCCTGCGCCATCCGGTAGATGTCGTCCTTCTTCT
>JBBDMN010000094.1:0-5550 GCA_040878305.1 Gaiellaceae bacterium | reverse complement strand
AGGTGAAGCCGATGTCGTCCCACCACCGGCGGGCGACGACGAGGATGTGCACGAGAAGGTCTTCTCCCTCGACGAGAGCGCCCTCCTTGACTCGGAGCGCCAACGGCTCGCCGCAGCACGCGCATTCGGACTCGACCAGGCCGTCACCGTGCAGCGCTCCCGGGATCCCGAGAGCGTCCCAGGCGCAGGTTCCGGTCCAGACCCGCCCGGCCGCGGTGACGCGGTGCGGCGTCGGTCCGAAGCAGAACGGGTTCGCCATCCAGATCTCCGTGCTGTCGGGAAAGAGCACGAGTGCATGCGCCTCGTGCAAGCGCCGGTAGCTCTCCTCGGTCTCGGGTACGTCGAGCTCGAGAGCGGCGGCTGTCTCCGCCACAGTCGGCGGGCGCGCGTTGGCGACTACCGAGAAGTACACATGCCTCCGCACGTCGAGGTCGAGCGCGTCCACGGAGCCATTATCGTCGCGTCATGGTCAAGGAAGCTCGCCTCGAGGCGACCGAGTCCGGACTCACGCCCACGACAGAGGGGTGGTTCGTCGTCAACGTGCGCGACGCCAGGTGGTTCGATCACGACGTCTTCGGCGCTAGCTGCGAGTTCGAGTCGCTCGACGCGGAGTTCACCGAGCTCGGGATCAGGATCTGCGTGCTTCTCTCCGGCCAGCCGAACGGCCTCTACCACGGCGAGGAGACGCAGGAGGACTTCCTCGTGCTCGCGGGCGAGTGCCTGCTGCTCGTCGAGGGGGAGGAGCGCCGGCTCCGGGCTTGGGACTTCTTCCACGCCGCGCCCGGGACGAAGCACATCTTCGTCGGCTCGGGAGAGGGTCCATGCGTCATCCTCATGACCGGCACGCGACGACCCGGCCGCCCGATCTTCTATCCCGTGTCGGAGCTCGCGCTCCGCCACAAGGCAGGCGTCCAGACAGAGACGCCGTCACCGAAGGAGGCCTACGCCTCGTACCCGCAGGAGCGCGTCGAGCGACCTGCGTTCTGGGACAAGCTGCCGTGGGCCTAGTGGCGGAAGTGCCGACGGTGCGTGAAGACCATCGCAGCGCCTGCGGCTGAGACAGCGTCCACAACGTCCGCGTCCCGCTTCGACCCGCCCGGCTGGATGAGCGCGGAGACCCCCGCGTCGAGCGCGAGCTGCGGCCCGTCGGCGAACGGGAAGAATGCATCGGACGCGAGCACCGCGCCCTCGAGGTCGTGTCCGAGCTCCCGCGCCTTCTCGAGCGCGATCCGCACCGCATCGACGCGGCTCATCTGACCCGCTCCGATGCCGATCGTCTGCCCTCGTCGGGCGACGACGATCGCGTTCGAGGTCACGTGCTTCACGACGCGCCACGCGAAGAGGAGGTCGAGCCACTCCTGGTCAGAGATCTCGCCGCAGACGACCTCCATTCGTGACGCGTCCGGAAGCTCCCAGTCGCGGTCCTGGACGAGGAGCCCCCCGAGGACGCGCTTGTAGTCCCGCTCCGAGTCGGCGAACGGACGGCGCTCCGTGTCGTTCAAGATCCGCACCGAGGTCTTCCGCGCGAGCGCCTCCATCGCCTGCTCGTCGAAGCCCGGCGCGAAGAGCACCTCGACGAACTGCCCCGCGAGCGCCTCTCCCAGCGCCGCGGTGACGGGACGGTTGAAGACGACGACGCCGCCGTAGGCGGACACCGGATCGGCTGCGAGCGCCAGCGCGTAGGCATCCTCGATTGCGTCAGCGACGGCGACCCCGCACGGGTTCGCATGCTTCACGATGACGCAGGCGGGGCGGTCGAGCTCGCGAGCGAGGAGACGGGCCGCGGAGAGGTCGTTGACGTTGTTGAAGGACAGCGGCCTGCCCGTGAGCTGCTCGACCCTCGCGAGGGTGTGTGTGCGGCGCCCTCGCTCTGCGTAGTAGCCCGCATGCTGGTGCGGGTTCTCGCCGTAGGCGAGGCCGAGGACGAGGTCGAAGGTGGGGACGAGCGTCTCCGGCAGCGCCTCGTCGCGCTGGAACCAGCGTGCGATCGCGGACTCGTACGCGGCCGTCATCGCGAACGCGGTCGCCGCAAGCTCCCGTCGCGTGTCGAGCGAGGTCTTGCCACGCTGCGCCCGCAACTCCGCGAGGACCGCGTCGTAGTCCTGCGGCCGGCAGACGGGAGTCACATGCGAGAAGTTCTTCGCCGCCGCCCTGAGCATCGAGGGTCCGCCGACGTCGATCATCTCGATCACGTCGTCCTCTCCCATGCCGACCCGGTCCGCCACGAGCTCGAAGGGGTAGAGGTTCACGCAGACGAGATCGAACGGCTCGATCCCGTGCTCCTCGAGCGACGCGCGGTCGGTCGGCGCGTTCCGGCGGGCGAGGATCCCCGCGTGGATGCGCGGGTGCAGCGTCTTGACGCGCCCGCCGAGCATCTCGGGGAAGCCGGTGACGCGCTCTACGCGGGTCACAGCAAGACCGGCGTGCTCGAGGTCGGTCGCCGTGCCTCCGCTTGCGACTAGCTCGAAGCCGAGGTCGCTGAGCCCACGCGCGAACGGGACCAGTCCGGTCTTGTCGTAGACGGAGATCAGCGCGCGCACAGCGTCCTCACGACCTCGGGCAGCAGTCGATGCTCGGCGGCATGCACGCGTTCCCGCAGCGTCTCGACCGTGTCCCCGGGCAGGACGGGGACGGGCTCGCTCGCGATCACGGCGCCGGTGTCGACTCCGTCGTCGACGTAGTGCACCGTCGCGGCCGCTTGGGAAGCGCCTGCGGCGAGGAGATCCTCGAGCGGGCGGGCGCCCGGAAATGCGGGAAGCGGCGCCGGATGGATGTTCACGACCCGCCCGGGGAATCGCTCGAGGAACGCCGGTCGCAGGAGCTGCATGTACCCGGCGGACACGACGAGCTCGACCCCTCGCTCCTCGAGCCAGTCGGCCATCGCGGAGTCCCGCGCGTCGCGATCCTCGTAGTCCTCGACCGCGAAGACGCGAGCGGCAACACCGGCCGACTCGGCGCGCGCGAGAGCCCGCGCCCCTGACGTGTTGGACGCGACCGCCACGACCGGGAGGCCGGCGTCGAGCAGCGCCTGCAGGTTCGTCCCCTCGCCGCTTACCAGGACGCCGATCACGCGGAGACGATCGTCCCGATGACAAGGCCGTCGCCAGGGTCCGGGACGATGGCGACGTAACCGATTCCGAGATTGAACACACGCCTGAGCTCGTCCTCCTCGAGGTGGCGCGCGAGCCAGTCGAAGACCGGCGGCCGCGGCCAGGCCGTCCAGTCGAGCTCGGCGCGGAGGCCGTCGGGCAGCACGCGAGAGAGGTTGCCGAGGATGCCGCCGCCCGTGACGTGCGCGAGCCCGCGGACGTCCATGCTCTCTTGCAGCGGCCGCACATCGTCGAGGTAGAGCCGCGTCGGGGCGAGCAGGTCTTCCCCCTCGTAGTCCTCGAGCTCGAGGATGCGCCGGACAAGCGTGAAGCCGTTCGCGTGCACGCCAGTCGAGGGGAACCCGATCACGGCATCGCCCGCCTCGATGCGCGAACCGTCGATCAGCCGGTCGCGCTCGACGATTCCGACGCACGTGCCGGCGAAGTCGAGCTCATCCTCCCTGTAGATGCCCGGAAGCTCGGCCGTCTCCCCGCCGATCAGCGCGCAGCCGGCCTCGCGGCAGACCTCCGCCGCGCCCTCGACGAGCTCCGCGACCTGCTCGAGGTCGATGCGGTTCGCGGCCACGTAGTCGAGGAAGAAGAGTGGCTCGGCGCCGCTCGTCGCGACGTCGTTGATGCAGTGCGCTGCGAGGTCGGCGCCGCAGCTCCGGAGGACGCCGCGAGCCCGCGCGAGGATGAGCTTCGTTCCGACGGAGTCCGTGGAAGCGGCCAGGAGACGGGTGTCGTCGAGTGGGTGGAGCCCCGCAAAGGCGCCGAATCCGGTCGCCCCGGTCGACTCGGCGGCGGCCCGGAGACGCTCGACGACCGCATCGGCCTTCGCGATCGAGACGCCGGCGGCCGCGTAGGTCGGGCGCTCGCTCCCCACGGGTCGAGTCTACGGTCCCTACAGTCAGCCTTGTGGACGAGCCGTCCCTGCTGACGAGCTGGACGCTTGATCCCCTCCAGCTCGCACCGATCGTGCTGATCGCGCTCGCCTACGGCATACGGGCGCGAACACTGTCCCGCCGCGACCAGCCGGCGCCGCGTTGGCGCATCGCCCTCTTCTCGCTTGGGATCGTCCTCCTGGTCGCCGCGGTCGCCTCGCCACTCGCGGCGGTGGCAGAGGAGGAGCTCTTCGCCTTCCATATGGCCCAGCACCTGCTGCTCGGCGATCTCGCTCCCTTGTGCCTGCTCGCCGGGCTGACCGGGCCGCTGCTGCGCCCGATTCTCGCGCTCCCAGGTGTCATGCGGCTGCGCGTCCTCGCCAACCCATTCGTCGCGCTGCCGATCTGGGCCGCGAACCTCGCGCTCTGGCACGTGCCCGCGTTCTACGAGGCAGCGGTCGAGAACGGAGCAGTGCACGCGCTCGAGCACACGGCGTTCTTCACTGCCGGGATCATTCTCTGGCTCCCCGTCCTCGAGACGCTGCCGGCGCCCGAGTGGTTCGGCTCGGGCGCGAAGCTCGGCTACATCGTCGGCGTCCGTCTCTTCGCGACCCTGCTCGGGAACGTGTTCGTCTGGAGCGGCTCGACCTTCTACGACGTGTACGACGCGGGCGACGACTACCTCGGCCTCTCGCCACACGGAGACCAGAGCCTCGCGGGCTCGCTGATGATGCTCGAGGGCTCGCTCGTCACCGTGATCGCCATCGCGTGGCTCTTCTTACGGATGGCGCAAGAGGGCGAGATCCGCCAGGAGCTCCTCGAGCGCGGCCACGACCCGCGCACGGTGCGCCGCGCCGTCCGCTACCGCCGCTGGCGAGAGCTCACGTAGCGTCTTCGGAGGGCGACACCGGCCGGAAACGCCAAGTAACAGACTGTTACTTGGCCGTCTCGTCGGTTGTTCGGTGTGCCGATTCCGGCCCGAGCGACTCCGCCACAGCGGCGAACTCGGCGAGCGCTGCTTCGAGGTCCTCCACGATCTCCTGCGCGATGACGTCCGGCGGTGGGAGGTTGTCCATGTCCTCGAGCGACTCGTCCCTGAGCCAGACGAGGTCGAGGCTTACCTTGTCCCGCTGGAGGAGCTCCTCGTAGGAGAAGCGCTTGAAGCGCTCGGATTCCTCGCGGGCGCGCCGATCCTCCGCCGCGAACGCCGCCACGAAGTCCTGGAGATGCTCGTAGCGGAGCGGGTTCTGCTTGAGCGTGAAGTGCTGGTTCGTCCGCAGGTCGTAGACCCACAGCTCCCGCGTCCACGGGGTCTCTGACGCGGGCTTGCGGTCGAAGAAGAGCACGTTCGCCTTCACGCCCTGCGCGTAGAAGACGCCCGTCGGGAGTCGCAACAGCGTGTGCACGTCGCATTCGTGGAGCAGCTTCCGCCGCACCGTCTCGCCTGCGCCGCCCTCGAAGAGGACGTTGTCGGGTACGACCACCGCCGCCCGGCCGCCGATCGCGAGCAGCGTCTTCACGTGCTGGACGAAGTTGAGCTGCTTGTTCGAGGTCGACGTCCAGAAGTCGTCGCGGAC
>JBBDMN010000093.1:0-1111 GCA_040878305.1 Gaiellaceae bacterium | reverse complement strand
CGGAACGCGGACGAGCTCGGCCTGGGTTCCCGCGAGGCCCCCACCGAAGATCCCGGCGCCGAGGTTGCGGAAGTCCTCGCAGAGCGCGGTCTGATCGTTCCGGCAGAACCAGCACTCGCCGCACACGATGTTGAACGCGACGACGACCCGCTGTCCCGGCGTGAGGCTCGAGACGTCCGAGCCGGCGCGTTCGACGAGACCGACGGCTTCGTGACCGATCACGTCGCCGGGCTCGAGCGGCGCCTTGCCGTGGAAGAAGTGGAGATCGGATCCGCAGATCGCCGAGCGCGTGACCCGCACGATCGCGTCGCGCGGGTCTTCAAGCTCGGGCTCCGGCACGTCGGCGACCTCGACCCGTCCCGGCTCGCGATACACGACGGCGCGCACGGGCTACCCGCCGGCCGCGGCCTGCTCATCGAGGAACTGGGTGGGGACCTGCGTCGTGAGGTTGACGAGCTCGTCCGCCGCCCGGATGTACCGCACGATCGCCGCGAGATCCCCCTGCAGGGCCAGCTTGCCCTGCATCATCCCCTTCACGGGATCGAGGTCCCCTCGCAGGACCTCCTTCCACCGCGAGTACGGCGCGCGGATCACGTACGGCGCCGCGGAACCCTCCTCGGGACCGATCAACCGTGCGCCGCGGCACTCACCGTGCCAGAGGTCGAGGATCGCCCACAGGTCCGACGGGACCCCTCGGTCCGGCTCGGCCTCGAAGACGAATGCGATCGCTCCCTCCCACGTCGCCGCGGCCTCGCGGTACTCGGAGGACGCGTTGATCAGGTCCTCGTAGGCCGCCATCCATTCCTCGCTCGGGAACAGCGCCATCCGGCTAGCCTCCGCCCATCGCGCCGATCGTGAAGATCAGGCTCAGTCCGATGACGTTGAAGACCATGTGCGCCACGATGGGCGCGACCAATGTCCCGCGGCGCTCGTAGAACCACGCCAGCGCCATCCCGTTGAAGAACATGACGGCGATCAACAGAACCGAGTCCTGCCACGGCCCCGGGATGTAGTGGATCAAGGCGAAGCCAACCCCGGTCGCGATCAATCCGGCGACCAGGCCGCGGCGATCCCGCACCGCTCGGAACAGCACTCCCCGGAAGAAGAGCTC
>JBBDMN010000092.1:0-1117 GCA_040878305.1 Gaiellaceae bacterium | reverse complement strand
TAGTCGCCGTCGCACTGCTTGAAGCTCTGGGTGTTCCCCCACCACACGCGCTGCGTCGAGTGGCCGGCGCTTGCGAATCGCCGCTCGTGCTCGTCCCGGCCCTGGTCGAAGCCGCTCCCGCCGAGGCCGTTCGAGTCCACGGCATGCCCGCACGGCACCGGAAACGCCACGAGATCTTCGTGATGCGCATCGCCGGCCGCAGTCCAGCCGAGAGCCGCATCCGGATGCTGTCCGCGCAGGCGGACGTGGAACCGCGAGCCTTGCCCGCTGGCTCGCTGTGTGTGCATCGGGAGGCAGCTGACGTGGTCGACGAAGGACTGGACGGTTCCGGAGTTGTTGCTCCAACCTGCATGGGACTGGATCTGGCTCTCCGCGCGTCCCCAGGTACCCCAGGCCGTAAAGACCACGTTGATGGGATCGATGCGATTGGACGCGGTCGCGGGACACGCCTTGTGCGTGTACCGGTCGGACGAGTCGAAGTGCGCGCGGGCGGGTGTCGCTACGAGTGCCAGCCCGACCGCGACGGCCATGGCCGTGGCGACTCCCAAAGCGACGAATCTGTCCATGTCCCGAGGGTATGGGCGGCGTCCCCCGAGCCGTGTGACGATTCAGTGCCAGATCAGTGCCGAAACGTTCTACAACCTCTAACGCCCCCGCTGGCGCCGACCTCGAGGGCGGCGAGAGGACGCTAGAACACGTGGACGGGCGTGCCGATCTCGACGAAGCGGTACACGCGCGCGGCGTCACCCTCGGGCAGCCGCACGCAGCCGTGCGACGCTGGGTACTCAGGGACGTGCGGGTACTGGTGCGTCGCGATCCCGCCGGTGAAGTACGCCGCGTACGGCATCCACACCTGGAACGGATGCGACCAGGACATGATCTCCTTGCGATAGACGCGGAACGCACCGGAGGGAGTCCCTCCGAAGGAGCCGGTCGACGTGTGCACGGCGCGTGAGACCTCCCTACCCTCGATCAGAAGCAGCACGCCTCGGTCGCGGTGGATCTCGACGCGTCGACCGGTGCCGCGGTCGCGAGGCCGCGGGCGGTCAGCGGTGAAGAGCGCGACCTGTGTCTCCCCCGTCACGGTGCTCGTGCGAGAGATTCCCTCCCAGCCCTG
>JBBDMN010000091.1:0-1121 GCA_040878305.1 Gaiellaceae bacterium | reverse complement strand
TCGGGCGACAGGCGCTCGAGATCATCGATGCACACGACGACCTGAAAGTTGTCGCGCTCGCGTCCGGCTCCCAGCGGCTCGACGTGATTGCCGCCGCACACGACGTCGAGCACGTCCAGATCGGCGGCGATCTCACCGAGATCCTGGACGCGTCCGAGCCCGACCTCGTCCTGAATGCGGTCGTCGGGTTCGCAGGCGTGGGGGCGACGTTGTGGGCGCTCGAGCGCGGTGTCACGCTCGCTCTCGCAAACAAGGAGAGTCTCGTCGCCGCCGGCGATCTCGCCGTCGCTGCCTGGAAGCAGGGCGGAGGTCTTCTTCTACCCGTCGACAGCGAGCATTCGGCGGTCTTCCAGTGCCTCGAGGGTCGCGCTCCCGAGACAATCGACTCGCTCGTCCTCACCGCTTCTGGAGGGCCGTTCAGAAACCGATCGCTCGCGGATCTCGAATCAGTGACCGTGGAGGACGCCCTCGCGCATCCCACGTGGTCCATGGGGCCGAAGATCACCGTCGATTCGGCCACGCTCGCGAACAAAGGACTAGAGCTGATCGAGGCGCATTACCTCTTCGGTCTCCCCTACGAGAGGATCGAGGTTGTCGTGCACCCGAGCTCCGTCGTCCACAGCCTCGTCCGCTTTCGAGATGGCGCCGCTCTCGCGCACCTGGGCTACCCGGACATGCGCGTCCCGATTTCCTATGCGCTGACTTACCCCGAGCGGCGCGCGACCTCGATGCCGGCGCTCGATTTCTCCGCGGGTTTCACGCTCGAGTTCGAGCCACCCGATGCCGAGCGCTTTCCGCTGCTGCCCCTTGCACGCGAAGCCGGCGAGCGCGGAGGGATCTATCCCTGCGCTTTCAACGCGGCGAACGAGGTCGCGGTGGCGGCGTTCCTCGACGGCCGAATCGGATTCCTCGAGATCGCCCCGCTGGTGGAGGATGCGCTCGCCGGGGTCGAGGGCGCTCCCGCTCGGGACGTGCCGGAGCTCGTCGAGGTCGACGCCGGAGCGCGGCGCCTGGCCGAGGGAAGATTGGCCCCCGCATGAACCAGATCTTGAGAGCCGCAAACATTCGCGCGTTCCTCGGGCGCCGCTCGCGGTGCGGGGCCGGAGGGCACAGTATGGGTA
>JBBDMN010000090.1:0-1129 GCA_040878305.1 Gaiellaceae bacterium | reverse complement strand
GCCGTGCCGCCGACCGAGGCGTGGCTGCGGCAGCTCGCCGACTGGCGCGAGGAGTACCCACTTCGTTACGGGAATGGGGGCGACGCGCTCAAGCCGCAGCTCGTGCTCGAGACACTCCAGGCGCTCACCGCAGAGCAGGATGTCGTCTGGACGACGGGCGTCGGCCAGCACCAGATGTGGGCGATGCAGTACCTGCTCTGCGACCGCCCCCGTTCCTTCATCACCTCCGGCGGCCTCGGGACGATGGGCTATGGCGTGCCCGCTGCAATCGGCGCGAAGGCGGCGCGGCCGGAGGCGACCGTGGTCTGCGTGGACGGCGACGGCTGCTTCCAGATGACCGGACAGGAGCTCGCCACGTCCGTGCTCGAGGACCTGCCGATCGTGGTCGTCATCGTCAACAACGGTCACCTCGGCATGGTCCGCCAGTGGCAGGACATGTTCTTCGACGAGCGCCTCTCCCAGACCTACCTGACCCACCACGTGCCCGACTACGCACGGCTCGCCGAGGCATATGGCGCGGTCGGCTTCACCGTCGACAGCGAGGACGAGCTCGAGGGCACGCTCGAGGAAGCCCTCTCGTGCGGCCGTACTGCGGTGGTCGACGCCCGCGTCGACGCGCGCGAGCACTGCTTCCCGATGATCCCGGCCGGCGCAGCGGCGCTCGATCTCGTCGAGTACAAGGACGATGAGATGGTCCCGGTTCCGTGAGGCACACGCTCTCCGTCCTCGTCGAGAACAAGCCGGGTGCACTCATGCGCATCTCGAGCATGTTTGCCCGCCGCGGGTTCAACATCGAGAGCCTCGCCGTCGGCCCGACCGAGCGGCACGACGTCTCGCGCATCACCCTCCAGGTCGACTGCGAGCAGCAGGTGCTCGAGCAGATCGAGAAGCAGATGCACAAGCTCGTCAACGTCCTTCGTGTGAGCGAGCTCGAGCCGGGCGAGGCTGTTGAGCGCGAACTCGCCCTGTTCAAGGTCGCGGCGAAGCCTGACCGGCGCGGCGAGCTCATCGCGCTCGCCAATGCGTTCCCCGCGCGCGTCGCCGACCTCGGAGCCGACGCGATCGTCTTCGAGGTCGTCGGCCACCCCGAGGAGATCGACTCGTTCGAGGAGCTCGTGCGCCCGCACGG
>JBBDMN010000089.1:0-1131 GCA_040878305.1 Gaiellaceae bacterium | reverse complement strand
CTAGGCCGCTGCGGACTCGGCGCCGAGCTCGAGGCACACCGAGCGGGCCGTATCCACGAACGCTTCGCCGGCGGGGCTGAGGTGGCGATCGCGGTGCCACACGAGGCCGATCACGCGCGGAGGGATCCGTCCCTGGAGATCGACGAGGACGACGCTCTTGTCGTCTTCGTCCACGGTCAGAAGGGGTGACACGCTGATGCCGACACCCGCGCCGACGAGACCCTGGACTGTGCCGTTGTTGTCCGAGCGAAACACGACGTTCGGAGCGCGTCCACTCGAGGAAAGCTGCGACTCGACCTGATCCATTGCGCTGCAGCGGTTGAAACCGATCAGGGGCTGGAGCGAGATCTCCTTGAGAGTCGGCGGACGCTTCAACGCCGCGAGCGGCGATCCGGCGGGGACGACGAGGACGTAGGGATCCCGGAGCAGCTCGACCGACTCGTACGGACCCGGCGCGACCGGCAGGGTCCAGAACGTCACGTCGAGCTCGCCGCGCTCGATTCGCTCGAGGAGCTCGCTTTCGTCGACCGACTCTCGGAGCTCGATCTGGACGGCGGGGTGGGTCTCCGAAAAGCGACGCAGAAGAGTCGGGAGCACGCGCGTGCCGACGCTCTGGAACGTTCCCACGCGCAGGCGCCCGGCATCGCCCGCTTCGAGTGCGTTCATGTCGGCTTTTGCGGCGAGCAACCGAGCGTGGATGGCCTCAGCGTGGCGGAGGAGGGTGCGGCCTGCTTCGGTCATCGAGACCGGCCGCGGACCGCCTGGCCGCTCGACCAGCTGCAGGCCGACGATGCGCTCGAGAGTCGCGATTTGCTGAGAGATCGCGGACTGCGTGTAGCCGAGACGCTCGGCGGCTTTGCCGAACGAGCCCTCGTCGGCAATTGCCTTGAGCGCTATCAAGTGGCGGAGGTCGAGGCCGAGCCACCGATCAGGTTCCATGATCGAAGGTTACCAACCGACCAGATTGACTAATAGAGGAGACGAGTAACCCGCTTCCCAGGCTTGCGCCACTGCATCGCCTGGCGGCGCTAGATGATTGATGCCACGAGATCGCCAACTCCGGGGCGTGAGCTGGTCGCTCGGGGGCGCGACGGGAGAGCGACGGCGAGGCTTGAAGCCTCGGGGTCGCTC
>JBBDMN010000088.1:0-5775 GCA_040878305.1 Gaiellaceae bacterium | reverse complement strand
CGGAAGAGATCGCGCTCGCGGGGCATGAGCAGATCCTGGCCGCTGCCGTCACCCGCCGCGTCGATCCCGCGGACGATGGCCCCCGGTATGCCTTCGGTCTTCCCCATGACGAGCTCTGCAGCTCCGGCGATCTCATCCGCGACTGCAATCTCTGTGGCATGAAGCTCATATCCGACCGAGTCGCGTTCCCCTTTGAGGTCGAGGAGCGGCGCAATGCCCGAGACCCCGAGAGCGACATCGGTCGTTCCGCGCCTCCAGGCGCGGCCGAAGGAGTCCGACACGATCACACCGACCTCGACTCCGTTGAGCTCGCGTACGCGGTCGCGCAACCGGCGGGCCGAGGCGTCCGGGTCGAGCGGCAGCAGAACCAGCGTGTCGGGACCTTTCGCGTTCGACGCGTCGACTCCGGCGGACGCGCAAACGAAGCCGTGCTTCGTCTCGGCGATGAGGAGCGGTGCACGAGTGCGGAGGATCTCGCTGCTCTCGCGCAAGATGACCTCCATACGGCGGGCGTCTTCTTCGCCCGCGAGCTCGCGTGCTCTCGCGGAAGGCTCGACGTCGGAGAGATACACGACTCGGCCTTCCACCTTCGACACGGCTTTCTGCGCGACGACGAGAACATCGCCGGGCTCGAATCCGCCACCGGCCGCAGCAGCCGCGACGAGGAGCGCGCCTAGGTCGTCCCCTTTCTCGAGCTCGGGAATCCCCCGGAGCGGAAGGACCCTGACTTCGTCCCTCACCGAAGGCCGACAACCCGAAGGCCGGCGTGGCCGCGGTAGCGCTTGTTGAGGTTCACGATCACCGCGGTCATGCCCTCGAGCGCACGTGCGCTGGCTAGCGGGCCCGCGTCGAGCGCACGACCGGCGGTGATCTCCTCGGCGACCTCGAGCACGAGCGCCTTGGCCTCGGCGTCGTCCCCGCAGAGGAACGCGTCTTCGTCCGGAGCTCTCTCCGACCCGAGCGTCGTAGCCGCCAGCGAATGAAGACCGGCAAGGACAGGCCCCCGTAACTCGGCCTGCATCCGTTCGGCGAGTGATGTCGCTTCGGGTGTGGGGAGAACGCCTTCGGCCGAGAATCGAAGCTCGGAAGCAACGGAGAGGACGGGCGTCGAGCCGATCGCATCTCGGAGCTCCCTGGCGGTATCGAGCGCGCCCTCCGCCTTCGTGGCGAGGACAACGAGGTCTGCCGAACCTACTGCTTCGGCGTTCGTCGTACCGTCGACCCCGAGCTCGGCCGCGGCGGTCGCCGCGCGGTCGGCGTCGCGCGAGCCGAGCACCACGTCGTGACCCGCTTCACGTAGGCGCTTGGCGAGTGCCATCCCGAACGGACCTGTCCCGCCGACGATCGCTATCCGCATGCGACCTCCAGGACTCGCTCCGCAAGAGACCGGGCGGCATGTCGGTCGCGCATCAGCGTTCTCGCGACCACGAGCTCCACCTCCGCCACGGCCGGTGCATCGGTCTCGTCGATGACGAGAGCGTCGATCAGACCCTTGTAACAGTCTGTTACTTGGCGTGGTGCGGTACCGCCTGCCATGCGCGAGAGCATACGGTCGAGCGGTCCCGTGACCGCCCTGCCCCCAACGAGCGGGCTCACGGCGACGCAGCGGACCTGACGAGACTCGATCGCCTCGCGAATCGCGCCGACGGCGAGAGTCGGCCCGATCGAGAGAAACGGGTTGCTCGGCGCGAGGAGAATCGCTTCGGCATCGGAAAGCGCCTCGAGCACGCCGGGAGCCGGCTGCGCGTCTTCGGCACCCTCGTAGTTGACGCTGTCCACCTCGTCGCGGTGACCGCGAGCGACGAACCACTCCTGGAACGCGAACGTGCCAGCGGCAGTGACGACGTGTGTGCGCAAGCGGTCGTCGGTCGCGGGGAGGATCCGGGCGTCGAGTCGCACCAGCGCGACAAGTCGAGCGGTGACCTCGGAGAGCGAGCTGCCGTCAAGGAGCGCCTGCGTACGAACGAGATGGAGCCCGAGGTCGAGATCGCCGAGCCGGAACCAGTCCTCGCCGCCCCAGGCCCCGGCCGATGCGAGAGCGTTCCAGGTCTCCCCCGCACGGCCCCAACCCCGCCCCTCGTCGATGAGGTCGGCGAGCGTGTAGAGCAGACTGTCGAGATCCGGCGAGACGTGCAGTCCGAGCACCTCGAGGTCGTCTCCGACGTTGCCCAGGATCGTCAGCTCGCCCGGCGCGAGCGCATCCTGGAGACCGCGCGCGAAGCGCGCTCCGCCGCCGCCTCCCGAGAGGAGGACGACCTTCACGCAGTGACGGCGAGAAGTACGCGCGTGCGGGGGCCGAGGAGCGGCGCAAGTCGCTCGAGATCGTCTCCCGTGTCGACATCGGCTGCGAGCTCCGGGATCGCGAGCGAGGCGAAGGGCGCGTGCGCCCGAAAGCGGGCCGCGCTTCCCGGGCCGTAGAGCGCCGCAAAGACGGACGGGTCGGGAAGCGACAGCGCGTTCGTCGTTCCGTCCTCGGCCTCGACAAGGGCGAAACCGGCGGCTGCGAGCCGGCGGATCGCAGCGGCGGTGGCGCACGGGAGATCGGCGTTCACGACGAGCGCATGCCCCTCGACGCGCGCGAGTCCCGCGCTCACAGCTGCGCTCAGCCCTTCACCTGGATCGGGAACGACCTCGATGCCCGGCGGGACGACTGCGATGTCGTCCGTGACGACGAGCACCGGCCCGACCTCGAGCGCTGCCGCAACGACGTCCCCGAGCATTGCGACCGCCGCCGCGGCGCGGATCGACGCGGGTAGCCGGCGCTTCGCGTCGCCGCGGTAAGGGATCACGATGGTCGGCACGCGGCTGAGTCTAGAAGCCCCGGACACCGATTAGCCGGTGCCCAGCTCTTTACAGTGCCTGGCACTGTAAAGATGAAAAGTGCGTGCCGATCGATCCACAGGACAGTCGGCCATTTGGTCAGGCAGCGGTGAAGAATGTCTGGTCGGACGCCGTTCTTTCGCGAACGTCGTTAACAGTGCCTGGCACTGTAAAGATGAAAAGAGCGTGCCGATCGATCCACAGGCACCCGTCCTTTGCGGTCAGGCGGCGTTGGACGAGGTTCCTGCGCCAGGGCCTGAGGTCGCCCACTCGCGAACGTCGTACCAGTGGGAGTCCTGTAGCGCCTCGCAGACCTCCGGATCGGTGTGCTCCGCGTTGAAGACGTGGTGATCGAGATCGCAGCAGATCTCGAGCTCCCCGAGCACGACGTGGGTGACGTGGGCGAGTGCATCCGAGGGCAGCTGTGCCTCGGCGACGGTGTAGTGCTTGAACTGGAGATCGGGAGCAAGCTCCATCAGCGCAGGCCAGTCGGGGCAGGTGCGGGCTGACATCGGCCGCCTACTTCTCCTCCAGCGTCCAGCTCCCTGCAAAACGGACGAATCCGCGCTCGTCGCCGCCCGGATAGACCACGAACACCAGCGCGTCGTCGAGTTGGTGGTAGAGACGCTCACCGCTCGCGTCGGTGAGGCCGAGCCGAAGATGGAAACGCCCATCGGCCAGAGGCAGCGAGCCGATCTCGAAACGCACCTTCCGCTCGCCGTTTCCCCCTGCCCACCCGAGCTCCCCGAGATCGACGGCATCGCCCGCGACCAGGATGCCGGCGTCGTCGCGCAGCTCGAGCTGGAGCCGTGGCGGCGGCACGCTGTCCGTGGCCGCTACGGCGACGCGAAGCGCGAACGGCTCCCCTGCGAGGAACTGCAGACGCTCAGCGCCCTCGTGCCCAACGAGCGCTGCGGAGGCGATCGTCGCCTCGCCGGAGCCCCACTCCCGCAGCCCGGCTCCGCGTTCTGCCGGATCGGTCTCGGCGGCGAGAGCTCGTCGGTACCTCCCCACCGCCTCGCGCGTCGGGCCGTCGAAGGCGACGCGGCCCGCGTCGAGGAGCACGGATCGCTCGCACAGGCGCTCGACCGCGGACGCGTCGTGGGAGACGAAGACGATCGTCCCGCCCTCCTGCTTGAAGCGGAAGATCCGGCCGAAGCACTTCCTCTGGAAAGCCTCGTCCCCGACCGCGAACACCTCGTCGAGGAGCAGGATGTCGGCGTCGAGGAAGGCGGCGATGGCGAAGCCGAGGCGCATCGTCATTCCAGACGAGTACGTGCGCACCGGGCGGTCGATCGCGTGCTCGAGCTCCGCGAAGGCGACGATCTCGTCGAAGCGCTGTTTGATATCCGCCCGGCGAAGACCCTGGATCGCACCGTTCAGGAACACGTTCTCGCGTCCCGTGAAGTCGGGATGGAACCCGGCGCCGAGCTCGAGCAACGAGCCGATTCGGCCCTCCGCGTCTACGCGACCTGCGGTCGGCTTGATGATCCCGGCGACGATGCGAAGAAGGGTCGTCTTGCCCGAGCCGTTACGTCCAATGAGACCGACGGCCTCACCGCGAGAGACACCGAGCGAGATGTCCTGAAGCGCCCAGATGTCGGTCGCGTCCTTATGCCCGCCCTGGACGAAGAGATCCTTGAGCGTGCGCGTGTCCCGGGCGTGGATGCGGAACCGGCGAGAGACGCCTTCGACGCTGATCTCGCCACGGTCCATGCCAGCCTAGACTAGCCCCCGCGATGGAACGAGTCGGCGAGCACTCCGTGCCCGTGGGGCCGCTCGCCGTTCGCTGGCAGGCCTACGAGCTCGGGGAAGCGCGAGCCGGAGTGGCGGGCAAGGCTCGCATTCGGCTCGAGAACGCTGGTTCGGCGCCGTGGCGCTCGCGCGGGCGCGAGGGCGTGCAGGTTGCGTACCACTGGCTCGATCCGCTGGGGAACCCGATCGTCTGGGACGGGCTTCGCACGCCGTTGCCACGCCCTATCGAGCCCGGCGGGACGACAGAGCTCGACGTCCACGTCGTGGCTCCCCGCCCGCCCGGCAACTATCGCCTCGCTTTCGATCTCGTCGAAGAGTTCCGGTTCTGGTTCCAGGAGGTCGGCTCGGCCCCTCTCGATCTTCCCGTCGACGTTCGGCCGCGGATCTCGGAGCGCCGGCTCGGAGTCGTGCTCCACGGAGACCCGGATCCCGAGACCGAGGCTGCGCTCGCCGCGCAGGAGGAGCCTCTCGTCACAGAGGACGCGGTCGCCCTTGCGCATCTCGTCCCGGGAGCGGTTCCAGCCTCGGACTGGTCGCGACTCCTCCTCGATGGACACGAGGAGGGCTACGCAGCAGTTGGCGGCGCGATCGAGGCTACAGGCCGCAGCGATCGGCAGCGATTGGCTCCCTGGTCACCCGGGGGAGGACGCAACCCTCGCTTCCTGCAGCCCCTCCTCCTCCCTTCGCTGCTCGACAACGCCGAGCCGGAAACGCACGAGGGTCTCCCGGCATTCTCAGCCGCTGACGGGATATTCGTAGGACGGGCGATCGTCAGACTTCGACGGCGATCCGGTCGTCCGAGCGGGTGAAGACGAACGCACCTGCCGCGAGCGCGACGACCGCGCCCACGACCGTATAGATCGTGTCGCCCAGCGCGGGTGCCTCTCCCCAGAAGAGGACGGATCGCATCGCCTCGATCGGAGGCGTGAGGAAGTTGACCCAGTGGAGCGCGA
Source organism: Gaiellaceae bacterium (assembly GCA_040878305.1). GTDB lineage: Bacteria > Actinomycetota > Thermoleophilia > Gaiellales > Gaiellaceae > GMQP-bins7. The sequence continues at coordinate 247 of JBBDMN010000088.1, read as the reverse complement.
ACTCGGCCGCCGGATAATCGGTCACACCGGGAAGCTCGTCGAGGCTGTAGAGGATCGGCGTCAGGAAGAACCAGGGCAGGAGGAGCGCCGCGAGAATGTGCTCCACGTCCCGAAAGAGCGCGTTCAACGAAGCGATGGCAAGCGCGACTCCGGAGACGATGCACGCGAAGAGCGCTCCCAATGGGAAGACGAGCCACACGGTGTCGCGCGCTTCGGGAAGCTTGAGGAGACTCAGGACGACGACGAC
>JBBDMN010000087.1:0-1135 GCA_040878305.1 Gaiellaceae bacterium | reverse complement strand
CGATCTCGGCGTTCTTCGTGCCGCACTACCTCTCGATCTTCTGGGAGCCGCTGCGAACGAATCCGTGGGACATCATCGTCGGGGCGCTCGTCATCGTCCTCCTCGTCGGGATCAACGTCGTCGGGGTCAAGGAGTCCGTGGGGATCAACATCACACTCTCGGTCATCGACTTCGCGACCCAGCTGCTGCTCGTGATTCTCGGCTTCGCGTTGATCTTCAACCCCGAGACGTTGACGGAGAACGTCCAGTGGGGGATCGCGCCGACCTGGAGCCAGTTCGCGCTGGCGATCCCGATCGCAATGATCGCCTACACCGGAATCGAGACGGTCTCCAACCTCGCAGAGGAGGCCCGGGACCCGGCGCGCACGGTCCCGCGCTCGTACCTCCTCACCGCGTTCGCCGTCTTCGCTATCTATTTCACGCTTCCCGCTATCGCGCTCTCCGCCCTACCGGTCGAGAGGACGGCCGGCGGCGAATACGAGACGAAGCTCGGACTACCTCCCGAGGAGGGCGGGTATGCGAACGACCCGATTCTCGGCGTCGTGCAGAACCTCGGGATCGAACAGGGGTGGCTGCTCGACGCGCTCGAGATCTACGTCGGCGTGCTCGCCGCGACGATCCTCTTCATCGCGACGAACGCCGGTGTGATCGGCGCGTCGCGGATCACGTACGCGATGGCGGGCTACCGGCAGTTGCCGGAGGCATTTCGCCGGCTCCACCCCAAGCTCAAGACTCCGTGGCTCTCGCTCGTCGTGTTCGCAGGCTTCGTCTCGATCCTGACCCTGCTTCCGGGCAAGGTGGACTTCCTCGGGACGATGTACTCGTTCGGCGCGATGCTCTCTTTCACGATCGCGCACGTGTCCGTCGTCGTCCTCCGCTACCGGCAGCGAGGCGAGGAGCTCGTCTTCCGTGGACGTCCGAACCTCAAGCTCTTCGGCGTCGAGTGGCCGCTCTTCGCCCTCCTCGGTGCTGCGGGGACGGGCCTCGCCTGGATCGTCGTCGTCGTGCAGACCCCTGAGACCCGGTACGCGGGTCTCGCCTGGCTCGCGATCGGCTTCGCGGTGTACGTCGTGTACCGGAAGCTCGTCGTGAAAGAGCCGCTGCGCGAAACGGTGAAGGCTCCGCCTGCGTTCGG
>JBBDMN010000086.1:0-1140 GCA_040878305.1 Gaiellaceae bacterium | reverse complement strand
ATGCGGAGGGTGACCCACTCCTGACCGTCGCGCCGGACCGGCTCCACCGAGTCGACCAAGCGGCCGACAACCCTCGCGAGCCCGTCGTCCGCCCCGCTTCCGTCGACCAGTGGCCCGAGGGCGACCGAAACGCCTGCGGCGTCGGCATCGACCTCCATGGTCACATGCCCGTCACCGCCCGCATCGAGGAGGCTGAGCACCGCCAGCTGAAGGTCGTCCATTCGCTCGTACGAGAGATCGAGCCGGCTGCCGATACCGCCCAGGACGAGCGTCGCCACGCCCCGTAGACGGGCCTCGGTCGGAATGGTCAGGGTGATCTGATCGCTCATAGGCGTCGCCTGCGACACGCACCTTCGCCTAGACTCGCATGCGTGGCAAGAGCGGGCGAAATCGAAGTAACGCGCGAGCCGCTTCCCGACGGGGGCGTCGTCGTACGTGTCGAGGGTGAGCTCGACATGGCTACGAGCCCCAACCTCGAGAAAGCGCTCGAGTCCGCCGACAAGGGCGGCCGCGTCGTCATCGACCTGACCGGGTGCACGTTCCTCGATTCCTCAGCGGTGCGCGTCCTTTTGGCGGCAGCGCGCACGACGGAAACTGCAAACGGACGCGTTGCCCTCGTCGCGCGCGATCCGGGAATCCTGCGCGTGCTCGAGATCGCCGCCGTCAAGACCTTGCTTCCGGTGCACGAATCGCTCGAGTCCGCGCTCATCTAAGAAGCACTAAGCCTTGCCTACGCGTCGCGAGTTGCGGTCGCGGTCAGCGCCTCCTCGCGCGACTCGTCGAGCTCGAAGACTCTGTCGAGGAGTGTCATCTCGAAGATCCGGCGAATGTCGCCGTGAGGCATGACGACCCGGAAGCGCCCCCCTCTCGCGCGAAGTCGCTTCATGCAGCCGAGGAAGACGCCCAGCACCATCGAGTCGAGAAACGTTACGCCGCTCAGATCCAGGACGAGAGTCGATACGCTCTCGTCGTCGATCGCGGCACCAAGTCGATCTTTGAGCCCTGCTGCGATCTTCAGATCGGCGTCGCCGTGAATAGCGAGGACGAACGTTTCCCCGTCGGGATGCTCTTCGACGATGCGGAAAGCGTCTGCAGGCTCGCGGCCGGGTTCATCCATGGATGCTCGCGAGTTACCCTCAT
>JBBDMN010000085.1:0-1141 GCA_040878305.1 Gaiellaceae bacterium | reverse complement strand
CAGACCGGGAGCTCGGCGAACCCCGAGAGGACGTCGAGCTTCGTCAGCGCGAGCGAGGTGATCCCGTTCACGCGCACAGCGAAACGGAGCGCGACCAGGTCGAGCCACCCGCAGCGTCTGTCCCGGCCGGTCACCGTTCCGACCTCCCGGCCGATCTCGCGCACGCGACCGTTCGCCGGGCCGTCGATCTCGCTCGGGAACGGCCCTTCGCCGACCCGCGTCACGTAGGCCTTCGCGACGCCGACGACCTCGTCGATCCGGTTCGGGCCGATGCCGAAGCTGACCGCGGCGCCCGCCGCGATCGGGCTCGACGAGGTGACGAACGGGTACGTGCCGTGGTCGAGGTCGAGGAGCGTTCCCTGAGCGCCCTCGAACAGGACCGTTTCGCCCGCACGGAGCGCGCGATCGACGAGGAGCGACGTGTCCGCAACGTAGGGCGCGAGCCTCGTGGCAAAGCGCATGTGCGAAGCGACGACTTCCTCGACGTCGAACGGCTCGAGCTCGTACACCCGCTCGAGCCAGACGTTCTTCTCGGAGACCGCGAGCTCGAGCTTCTTCCGCAAGATCTTCGGGTCGAGCAGGTCCTGGACGCGAATCCCGATCCTCGTGGCCTTGTCTGCATACGCGGGACCGATCCCGCGCCGCGTGGTTCCTATCTGCAGATGACCGAGCCGCCGCTCGCGGGCGCCGTCGAGCGCGACGTGCCAGGGCATGACGAGATGCGCGTTCCCTGAGACGAAGAGCAGGCTTTCCGTCGCGTGACCGCGCGCTTCGAGCTCGTCCACCTCCGCAATCAGAACCGCGGGGTCGACGACGCAGCCAGCGCCGATCGCGCTTCGCTTGCCGGCGACGATCCCGCTCGGGATCTGGCGGATCTTGTACGTCTCGTCCTCGACGACGATCGTGTGGCCGGCGTTGGGGCCGCCCTGGTAGCGGCACACGAGGTCGCAGCCCTGCGCAAGCAGGTCGACGATCTTCCCCTTGCCCTCGTCGCCCCACTGCGCCCCGACGATGACGGTCGCTGGCACGCGCAGCAGTGTCGCATGCAACGTGGCCGGCCAGATGATTGATGCCACGACATCGCCATCTCCGGGGCGTGAGCTGGCCGCTCGGGGGCGCGACGGGAGAGCGACGGCGAGGC
>JBBDMN010000084.1:0-1144 GCA_040878305.1 Gaiellaceae bacterium | reverse complement strand
GCGCTCTCTACCACGTCGACCTCTATCTCGCCTGCCGTGACCTCCCGGATCTTCCAGCGGGCATCTACCACTTCGGCGCACACGACTTCGCGCTTCGGCGCCTGCGTGTCGGTGACTACCGAGGCGCGTTCATCGAGGCGGCCGGCGGCGAGCCGTCGCTGGCTCAGGCGCCGGTCGTCGTCGCGAGCGCCTCCACGTACTGGCGCAACGCCTGGAAGTACCGAGAGAGAGCCTACCGCCATGCCTTCTGGGACGCTGGGACGCTCCACGCGAACTTGCTTGCCGTAGCCGCCGCTCAGGGGCTCGCACGCAAAGTCGTCGCAGGTTTCGTGGATCGGGACATTGAGCACCTTCTCGGACTGGACCCGGCTCGGGAAGGGGCTCTTGCCCTCGTTCCGCTCGGGCGAACCGCCGAGCCGCCAGTGCCTGCGCCGGACACCCCCGTGCTGAGCCTCGAGACCGAGCCGCTGTCTTCGAGAGAGACCGACTACCCGGCAATCCGCGAGATCCATAGCGCGTCGAGCCTCGAGCACGGGGAGGAGGTCGGACGCTGGGGCCGCGTGGTCCTTCCCCGTCCGGAACCAGATTCCCTGAGCGAGCTTTTTCCCCTTCGTCCGCTCGCGTCGGCGGACTGGCCGGCCGAGCCGCTCGAGAGCGTCATCCTCCGCCGGGGCTCGACGCGTCGTTTCGACGTCTCGCGCTCGCTCACCTTCGAGGAGCTCTCCACTGCGCTCGCCGTCGCGACAGCCACGATTCCGGCGGACTTCACGGACGACCCGGAGTCGAGCCTGATTGACCTCTACGTGATCGCACACGCGGTCGAGGGTCTGCCGCCCGGTGCCTACTACCTCCGGCGCACCGAGCGTGCGCTCGAGCTCCTCGAGGAAGGCGAGTTTCGGGCGATCGCGGGCCGACTCGGCCTCTTCCAAGAGCTTCCGGCCGCCGCCGGGGCGAACGTCTACTGCCTTGCGGATCTCGAGCGGGTCCTCGCCCGGTTCGGCAACCGCGGCTACCGGGCCGCTCAGCTCGAGGGGGGAATCGTCGGCGGCCGCCTCTACCTCGCCGCCTACGCACTTCGTTTCGGCGCCACGGGACTCACCTTCCTCGACGACGAGGTTACGGAGTTCTTCTCCCCTCACGCAGA
>JBBDMN010000083.1:0-1145 GCA_040878305.1 Gaiellaceae bacterium | reverse complement strand
TTTAGTCTGACCCCGATTCCGTTTCTACCGCTCGCCGGCGCAGAGCCTGTCGCCGACCATCACGCGATCGAACACCGCGTTGAACTCGTCATCGCGTCCGCGGTCGGCATCGGTGAGACCCGGAACCTCGACCTGCATCACCGGCGTGACGCCGGGACCACCCGCGGTGAAGCGGTACCGCTCGCCAGGAGCGGCAGGCCGCAGGTCCTGACTCGGGTAGCCGGCGAAGGGCCGCTGGGGAACGAAGCTGTGACAGAAAGTGCCGGTTCCCTTGTGCGTGAGGATTCCAGACTCGCGCTTCCAGCCCGGCCCGTAGGCGGAGTTGAGCGTGTCGATGTACAGGTTCCGGCCGTAGTTGTCCTTGGGAACGCCCTTTGGGGTCGCACCGAACCCGTACACCGGAGACCCGAGGTAGCTGTAGCGGCCGAAGACGCCCTGCCACCTGCCGTCGTAGGTGAACTTCGAGTGTGCTTCGAGAAGGGGCAGCGCACCCGACCAGTGAGCGACGTGGAGCTCCACGTTCGTGTGCTCCGGAAGCCAGGGGTCGAAGCCGAGGAGCGGCAGCCGGCGCTGCCACGCCTGGATCGTCCAGTACGTGCCGTTCGGCGCCTTGCAGGCCGCGACGAGCATCGGCAAGGGCGGGCCGTCGTAGGCTCCGCACCGGTTCTTGAAGCGTGTCCAGTACTTGCCGTTGCGGTACTTCCCCCAGCCGCCCGCGTAGTCCCAGCGGAAGCGCACCTGCGGAACCTCCGCCGAGGGCGGGCGGGCGTTGAGCGCGCCCCAGACGAGGACACGTCGTATGCGCCCGTCGCTCCGCCGGTAGGTGACGAGAGCCTCGCCCTTCGCGTTCACCTGCAGAGAGCCCAAAGAGACGTTCGCGTCGGTGAGCGGCTCGCTTCCCGGCGCGGACGCCGCCGAGGCAAGAGCGAACGCCACGAGACAGGCAAGCAGGAGCAGGCGAAAGACTAGCCGCATCTTCCGGTGAGATCGGCGCCGGGAGGCCGTGTTCTCCTCCCTAGTGCGAGGGATGCACTATTCCCATTCGATCGTCGCGGGCGGTTTCGAGGAGACGTCGTAGACGACGCGGTTAACCCCGGGAATCTCGTTGATGATCCGGCTCGAGACGGCCTCCAGCAGGTCATAGG
>JBBDMN010000082.1:2238-5933 GCA_040878305.1 Gaiellaceae bacterium | reverse complement strand
ACGGCGTCCGCACAGCGTTCGGCCGCGCGGGCCCGGACGGCTACTTCTGGAAGACGCGGGCAGACGACATGGGCGTCAAGACCGTACGCGAGCTGCTCCGACGGAATCCGAGCCTTCCGGCGGAGAAGATCGACGACGTCGTCTTCGCGGCGACGGCCCAGGTCGGCGACCAAGGGCTGACGCTCGGTCGAGATGTCGCCCTCCTCGCCGGGCTCCCGAAATCCGTCCCCGGGTTCGCCGTCGACCGCATGTGCGCCGGCGCGCTGACCGCCACGACGAGCGGGGCGGGAGAGATCGCGATGGGCGCCGCGGAAGTCGTCCTCGTGGGCGGCATCGAGCACATGGGCCACCACCCGATGGGCGAGGACGTCGACTTCAACCCGCGCTTCATCTCGGAGCGCATCGTCGACGAGTCCGCCGCGGTCATGGGACAGACGGCGGAGAACCTCCACGACGCCTTCCCGCACCTGACCAAGGAGGACGCCGACGCGTTCGCGGTCGAGAGCCAGCGCAGAGCGGCGAAAGCCTGGGACGACGGGGTCATGGACGAGATCGTCGTCCCCATGTCGGTGTTCACCGACGACGGCTGGACCGTGGCCGCCCGCGACGAGTTTTTGCGACCGGGCACGACGATGGAAGCTCTCGCCGACCTGCGGACGCCGTTCCGCGCGGGCGGGCGCGTGACGGCCGGAAACTCCGCCGGGCTCACGGACGGCGCGACGGCAGCGCTCATCGCGTCGGAGGAGGCCGCGAAGGAGCACGGGCTCGAGCCGAAGATGCGACTCGTCGGCTTCGCCTACGCCGGGGTCGAGCCGGAGCTGATGGGCCTCGGTCCAGTTCCGGCGACGAACAAGGTTCTCGAGCGGGCGGGAATCACGATCGACGACGTTGACCTCTTCGAGCTCAACGAGCCCTTTGCGGTGCAGGTGCTGACGTGGTGCGACGGTGTCGGCGTCGCCCCCGACGACCCTCGGCTCAACCCCTACGGCGGCGCGATCGCCTGCGGCCATCCGCTCGCCGCAACCGGAGTCCGGCTGATGGCGCAGCTTTCCCGCGGTTTCCGCGATCGTCCCGAGGCTCGCTACGGGCTCACCGCACTCTGCATCGGCCTCGGGATGGGTGCCGCCCTCCTCTGGGAGAACGTCCAGAACGGTGGCTAGCGCGACGCAGTTCAAGCTCCAGCGCGTCGATGCGAACGTCGGCCCGATAGCGCTTGTGACGATGGACAACGGAGAGGACTGGCAGAAGCCGAACACCTTCGGCGAGGAGGCGCTGCGATCGCTCGAGCACGTTCTCGGCCAACTGCAGACGGGGGACTGGCGCGGGCTTCTGCTCACGGGGAAGCCCTTCGTGTTCGCGGTCGGGGCGGACATCGGCGAGTTCGGCGAGATCACACCCGAACGCGCACGCGAAGGAGGAGAAGCCGGCCATGAGCTGTTCGGCCGGTTGCGCGAGCTCCCTCTCGTCACGCTCGCCGCGATCAACGGCGCGGCGCTCGGCGGTGGCGTCGAGATCGCGCTCCACTGCGACTACCGGACGATCTCGTCCTCGGTTCGCCATTTCGCCTGCCCGGAGGTGCTCCTCGGACTCATCCCCGGCTGGGGTGGGACGCAGCTCGTACCGCAGCTCGTCGGAGCCGAGCAGGCGGTGAAGTTCATCGTCGAGAGCCCCCTCCGCCAGAACCGGATGCTCACTGGCCCGCAGGCGTTCGAGCAGGGATTCGCGGACGCGCTGCTCGAGCCCGTGGAGTTCCTCGACGAGTCGCTCGCGCTGCTCATGGAGAAGATCGAGGACGGCGACGGCAAACGTCGGCCCGCAGCTGATCTCTCGGATGCGACCGAGGTCATCCGCAAAGCCCGCGCGCGGCTCGACGGCCAGGTACACGGTGCCGCGCCGGCGCCGTACAGGGCACTCGACCTGATCGAAGGTGCCGCGACCTGGTCGCTCGAGGAAGGGTACCGGGCGGAAGAGGACGCACTCGCCGAGCTCCTGCCCGGCCCGCAGGCGCAGGCGTCGATCTACGCGTTCAACCTCGTCGAGCGCCGCGCCAAGCGGGGGGTCGGGATTCCCGACGCGCCGCCGCGTCGCGTCAGGCGGATCGGCATCGTCGGCGCCGGCCTGATGGCGCGACAGCTCGCGCTGCTGGCGCTGCGCCGCCTCGAGGTGCCGATCGTCCTTCGCGACTTGACGCAGGAGCAGGTCGACGACGCGCACTCGTGGATCCGAGACGAGCTCGACGAGCTCGTCCGCAAGGGCCGGCTCGGGGAAGGAAAGGCCCGCTTCCTCGGCTCGATCGTCACCGGCGGCACGGAGTGGAAGGTCTTCGCCGGCTGCGACCTCGTCCTCGAAGCGGTCTTCGAGGAGATGGAGATCAAGAAGGAAGTCTTCGCCGAGCTCGAGCGCGTCGTCTCTTCGGAATGTGTGCTCGCGACGAACACGTCCTCGCTGTCCGTCACCGAGATGGGCGCAGACCTCGAGCACCCGGAGCGCGTCGTCGGGATGCACTTCTTCAATCCCGTCGCCGTGCTCCCGCTCGTCGAGCTCGTCCGGACACCGCAGACCGACGACGTCACGCTCGCCACTGCCTGGGAGGTGACCGGAAAGCTGCGGAAGCGCGGGGTGCTGGTGCGCGACGCACCGGCGTTCGTCGTCAACCGCATCCTCAGCCGCACCACGACCGTCCTCATGGACGCACTCGAGCACGGGAACACGGTGGACGACACCGACGAGGCGATGCTCCGGCTCGGGCTCCCGATGGCACCTTCGGTCCTCCTCCAGATGGTCGGGCCGCGCGTGGCAAACCACGTGCTGCACACCCTCCACGAGGCCTACCCGGCTCGCTACCCGCTCTCGCCCACGCTCGACAACTTCGCCGAGGGCAAGGACGAGATCGTCGTTCGCGAGCACGCTCCGCGATCGGTCGAGGAGATCCACGAAGCGGTGCTCGAGGCGATCGCCGACGAGGTCCGGCACCTGCTCGACGAGGGCGTCGTCCAGGAGGCGGCCGACGTGGACACGTGCCTCATCCTCGGCGCGGGCTACCCGTTCTGGCTCGGAGGGATTACGAAGCATCTTGACCAGACAGGCGTCTCGCAGCGCATCGCCGGACGTCCGCTGGGTAAGCTCGCCGGCGCCACGGCGTAACAATGCGCAGCCCGTTCGACGTTCTTCCCCCGGAGCCTGAGGTATGCTTCGGCAGTACTGCTCGCCAGTAAATACGCGAGCGTCAACTCTTAGGAAGGAGCGGCACGCCAGTACGTGCTGCGCGAATGCACGACGCAACGACTACCCCGACGCTGACGTCGGAGACACCCGAGGACCTGACCGCTGCGGCCCGCAGGGCCGAAGCCTGGTTCGGCGAGCCTTTCCTGCACCCGGACGAGGAGGCGGTTGTCGCCCTCGCATCGGGAACTGCCCGGCGCGCCGCGCTCGAGGACGCGCTGGCCGAGATCGAAGCCGGTCTCTCCGAGCCGTCGTCCCGTTGGAAGGTGCGCTACGGGCTCATGCTCGGGCTCGAACGCGTGCTGACCGAGGACTTACCGCGGACCGCTTCCGGCACCGAGCTTCGCCGTCATCAGGTGGACGCGCTCGCCGGGATGTTGGCGGAGCTCATTGCCTCCACCCAGCGTTCGGCCGACGAGAACGGAAACGGGCACGGAAACGGCAGTGGTAACGGCGTCCTCGTCGAGGCCGAG
>JBBDMN010000082.1:0-2228 GCA_040878305.1 Gaiellaceae bacterium | reverse complement strand
CCCCCCCCCCCCCCACGACGACTTCGATGCCGGCTTCATCGACGAGGCCGAGCTCGAGAGCGGCTTCCACGGTTCCGACCCCGGGGCCGCCCGCCGCTACCGCTTCCGCCATCCGACGGCATCAGGGAAGACGATCGCCGCGGCCGGCTTCGTCGAGGCAGCGCGCCGGCTGGGCATCCTGATCCTCACGCATCGCCGCCTGCTCGTCTCCCAGTTCAAGGGCGACCTGACGACAGAGGGTTACGGCGAGCGCTTCACCGATGCGATCCTCAAGGGAGAGCGCGCGCCGCGGGAGAGCCCGATCACGATCCAGACCTACGCGTGGTTCGCGCGACACGGGTCGGAGCTCGATCGCGAGACCTACCACTTCGTCCTCTGCGACGAGGCCCACACGGCGCTCGGAGAGAAGACGAGCGCTGCGATCCGAGCTTTCCACGATCCCCTCTACATCGGAATGACCGCGACCGAGCAGCTCATCGCAAAGCAGGTCTCCGACGTCTTCCCCGCCTCGGTCGACGACCTCCCGCTCGCCGACGCCGCGCGCCGAGGGCTCATCGCCCCGCTTCGCTGCATGCGCGTGCCGCCCGCCGCGGCGATCAACTCCGTCCCGATCGTCGGCGGCGACTTCGAGGAGCGCGCCCTCGCCAACGCCCTCGATCACGAGGCCCTGAACCAGGCGGCCGCGAGCCTCTACCGCGACCGGTTCGGATCGACTCCCGGCATCGTCTACGCAGCCGGTGTCGACCATGCCTACAACCTGGCGCAGGAGTTTCGTGCCGCCGGGCTCAAGACGGAGGCCGTCTCGGGCCGCACGCCCCCCGCACGCCTAGCTGAGACGCTGGCGGCGTACGAGCGCGGCGAGATCAACGTCCTGATCAACGCGCAGCTACTTGCGGAGGGCTGGAACTCCCCGCGCGCGACCGTGTGCATGCACCTCGCGCCGACGGCATCGCGCCGTGTCTACCAGCAGCGGATCGGCCGGATCATGCGGATCCATCCACGCAAGGAGGCGGGCGTCGTCGTCGACTTCGTCCCGAAGGCCTCCACGCACAACGACCGAGTCGTGTCGCTCCATGCGCTGCTGAACGCCGACTTCTACCGCGAAGGCGCCCGCGTCACGCCTGCGCCGCGCCGCCGGCAGCAGCGGCGAGCGCGCCGCAAGCTCTCGCCGGTTCCGTGGCTCGTCCCCGTCACGCCGGACGTCGCGAGGCGGCTCGGTGTCATCCAGCGGGAATGGCAGCGGATCGACCCGAAGTACCTCGACGAGGACGAGCAGCGCTTCTGGGCAACGATCACCGGACGGCAGATTCGCTTCGACCAGCGCGCCGAGTTCGCCCGCAAGTTCGTCGAAGGACGCGCGAGCAAAGGCGCGCTCGAGCAGTTTCTGGCGACGTGCGCGGCCGAGAACCCCAACCGGCGGCTCCGCATGACCGCGCTCCTCGATCGCGTGGCCACCCCCGTCGAGCGTGCGGACTTCGACGATCTTGTCACCCTCGTCACGCAGGCGCCGACGTGGGAGAAGGACCGCGCGGCAGGCATTCGGGTGCTCCTCCGGGCGGTCGGCGAGGGGAAGGCGGCAGCGCCCGAGCAGATCCTCGCCCGCTGGACCTGGAAGCTCGCGCGCACGACGAGAAAGGTGCAAGACCGCCGCGTCTCGACCGAGTTCCCGGAAGCGAAGCGCCTCCTCGGAGCGGCAGCGAACTCGCGCGGCTACCGCCACGAGGAGAACGTGAACCGCCTCGTACAGGTGGCGATCTCGATGCCGCTCGCGGTCGGAGCGGCGCTCCTCGCCTCCGCGGACGGCTACACGCCGCGCGCGAACGCCGCGCTCGACAAGGCCCGCGAAGAGATCGGCACGATCGACGACATCGCGAACGCGCTCGCCGACAACCTTCCCACCCCCAAGCTCACCGCCCGCAAGTCCCGCCGCCGCCGCCGCAAGCGCAAGGGCCCGCCGCAGGCGCACGCTGTAGCGCCGTCGGCCGACGGAGACTCTCCGGATGCTGTACCGCTCGTCGGCGATGAGCCGGCGAAAGACGCCGCCTAGAGGCTTGATGTGAAATGGACGTGCCCTCGGGGAGGGCATGCACCAAGCAGCGCGTTCGACTCGATCGAGGGGCGCGATGCGCCGTGTGCAGGCCCCCATCCGTGGGGTGCGAGCCATTTCACATCAAGCCTCTGGCTCTAGCTAGCTTCCGCCGTTCTTTTCACGTTCGCGCAGGAAACGG
>JBBDMN010000081.1:0-5948 GCA_040878305.1 Gaiellaceae bacterium | reverse complement strand
CGGCCGCGAAGCGGACGCCTTCAGGGGTTTTCGCGCGACCGGAATCCGCGCGAGCGGATTCCGGTCTTGCGCCGGCTAGGTGTAGAACAGGGCGGTGGAGGGCCGGCCGCCCGACGACGTCGTGCTCGCTGAGCGTGCCAGACGCGGAGACGAGCGCGCCTTCGAGGAGCTCGTGCGCATGTATCAGGCCATCGCCTTCCGGACCGCATACCTGCTGACGGGATCCGCCGCGGACGCCGAGGACGCGGCCCAGGTCGGCTTCGTCAAGGCATGGGTGGCCTTGCCGCGCTTTCGCCGCGGTGCGCCGTTCAAGCCCTGGCTGCTGCGCATCGTCGCCAACGAGGCGCACAACCGGCGGCGGTCGGCGGGCAGGCGTGCGGCGCTTGCCGTCCGAGCGACCGCGGCCCCTCCGGTAGACGCGGCCCCGTCCCCGGAGGAAGCCGCGCTCGGGCGCGAGCAGCAGGAGGAGCTGCTCGCAGCGGTCGGCCGGCTCGATGAGCGCGACCGCGACGTCCTCACCTGCCGCTACTTCCTCGAGCTCTCGGAAGACGAGACCGCGGCCGTCCTCGACCTTCGCCGCGGAACAGTGAAATCGCGCACCGCTCGGGCGCTCGCGCGTCTCAGAGCCGAGGTGGAGTCGTGACCGAGCTCGAGCGCTCGCTGACCACGCTCGGTCGGGCCCTCGAGGTGCCGGAAGCCCCGGACCTCGTTCCTGCCGTGCTCGCCCGGATCGAGTCGCGTCCGGCACCGAAGGCGTTGCCCGCTCGCCGGAAGTGGGTGCTCGTCGTCGCTGTGGCGCTGCTCGCGGCGCTCGCGGCCACGCTTGCAATCCCGGATGCGCGCTCCGCGCTCTTCCGCGTCCTGCACATCGGTGGCGAGCGCATCGAGCTAGTGGACGAGCTCCCTCGCGTTTCGGTCGCGCCTGATCTCGAGCTCGGGCTCGGTGAGCGGGTGACGCTCGAAGCTGCACGACGCAGGAGCGGCTTCGATCTCCGCGAGCTCGACGACCCCCCCGACCGCGCCTATCTCGGCGAGCGCGGAACGGTGTGGTTCCTCTACGGGGAGCCAGAGCGCGTCCGCCTTCTCGTCGCGCAGACGCCGCTCCATGTGCTCGACCGAGAGCTTGTGCTGAAGAAGCTCGCCGGCCCGGGGACGCAGGTCGAGCGGGTCTCCGTGAATGGGTTTCCCGGGATCTTCCTGAGCGGCGAGTCGCACGTTCTCTTCCTGCTCGACGAGCACGGCCAGGTCGTCGAGGAAAGCGCGCGCCTGGCCCGTGACGTGCTCATCTGGGAGAGCGGGGGCGTCGCCTACCGCCTCGAGGGCGAGCTCGAGAGAGAGGAAGCGCTCCGCCTCGCCGGGTCGCTTCGCTGAGAGGCGGACGCGTCCGGCCGCGTGGCTAGCCTCCGCGCGTGGCTGCGACTTCGGTACGGGAGCTCGAGCTCGACCTCGACGCGTTCGAGGGCCCGTTCGACCTGCTTCTGACGCTCCTGCTCAAGGAGGAGCTCGAGCCGCGCGAGGTGGACATCGCTGCGATCGTGATCTCCTTCGTCGAGATCCTCGCGGAGCGGGACGAGATCGACCTCGAGGCTTGCGGGGAGTTCCTCGTCCTCGTGTCCGCGCTTCTCGAGCTGAAGGCTCGGTTGCTCTTCCCGGACGAGGCCGCCGAGCTCGACGGACTCGAGCCGGAGGAGGCCGCAGAAGAGCTGGCGCGACGGCTTGCCGAGTACCGCAGGATGAAGGAGGCCTCCGTGTGGCTTGCCGAGCGGCTCGCCGCCGAGCGCGACCGCTGGTTCCGCCTCGGGCCTGCGCCGCTCGCACCTCAGCCGGAGCGCAGGCTGGCTCCCCAGGACGCCTCGGCACTCGCCGAAGCGCTACGAGGGCTCGCCGTGCCGCCGCCGAAGGTCTCCCTGAGCCACATGGCGCTTCGCTTCCCGCCCGTCTCCCAGTTCCTCGAGCGCTTTCGATCTCTCCTCGCGCGTCGGCGCCGGTTCGACTTCGACGCCGAGGTGGGCGGCCTCTCGCGCGTCGAGCAGGCGGTTGCCTTCCTCGCGCTGCTGGAGCTTCGCAAGACCGGCGAGGTCGCACTGGATCAAGCCGCCCCGTTCGCCCCGATAAGGATCTCCTCCTCTCGTCCCTGGCCGGCCACGGCTCCCACCGGGCGGAGCCCGGCTCCGCCGAGGTCTGACGCCGCTGACGAGCCGATGCCTTCCGGGGCCGTGCAGAGCACTGTCCCCTCCGGCCTCGGCTCGTCACCGACGTCCCAGGAACGAGAGGAAGGTCTCGAGCTATCCCACGACGAAAGGATTGAGACGTGGACAGCACGCTCCGCCTAATCGCTTCGAATCCCGTCGACCAGCTCGCCCGTACCGTAGAGGCGCTGCTCGTCGTTGCCTCCGCGCCTCTCTCGGTCGCCGAGCTCGCTGAGGCTTCCGCCGACGATCCGGAGCGGGTCGAGACGGCGCTCGGTCTCCTTCGCGAGCGCTACAGCGAGCGGCGAAGCGGCATCGTGCTCGAAGAGGTCGCCGGCGGGTACGCATTCCGGGCGAGCCGGGAGGCCTCGGACGCATGTGCCAGGCTCTTCGAGCGCCCGGTCGAGCGCGGTCTCACGCAGGCGGCTCTCGAGACGCTCGCAGTCGTCGCCTACCTCGGCCCCTGCTCCCGTCCGGAGGTCGCCCGGATTCGCGGCGTCGCCGCGGACTCCGCAGTCGCAAGCCTGGTCGAGCGGGGACTGATCGCCGAGGCCGGGCGTGAGAGCGCGCCCGGCGGAGCCGTTCGCTACCGCACGACTCCGCTCTTCGAGCGGGTCTTCGCGCTCGAGAGCCTCGCCGCGCTCCCGCGTCTCGATGACCTCGGCGCCGACACCGGCGAGCTGCGCGACCGTTTGCTCGAGGTCGCTTCCGCCCGCGCGTCGTAGGGCCGAGCAATGCCCGGCCGGGGCGACGCTTACGTCGCCCCTTCGCCCTCGGCCGCAAAGCGTCCTGCTACAGCTGCCAGGAACCCTGGCGGAGCACGGGAACGATGTCGCCGCCGGTCGTGATCCCGTCGACGGCGAGCTCGGGGCTCCCGATCATGAAGTCGATGTGGACCCGGCTCTTGTTGATCCGCTTCTTGTCTGCGTCGTCCTCGACGGGATGGTCGTAGGCGTTTCCGAGCGCGATGTGCGTTGCCGCGTTCTCGTCGATCAGCGTGTCGAGAAAGACCGTCTCGAGCGGCCCGATCCGCCCTTCGCCGTCGACGAGTGCGACCTCACCGAGTCGGGCCGCTCCGTCGTCCGAGGACGCAGCAGCGCGGAGCGCATCCGCCCCCTCGGTCGCGTCGATCCCTACGGCGCGACCATTGGCGAACTCGACGCGAATCCCCGAGATCACGGATCCGGCCAGCTCGAGCGGCATCGTCGCTGAGACGTAGCCGTCGACGCGCTCGGGGTCGGGAGTCGTGAAGGTCTCCTCGGTCGGGATGTTCGGGACGTGACGGGCTCCGTCGACCGTCGTCATGTCACCCGCTTGCCAGCTCGAGGACGGAAGCAGCCCAATTGTGAGATCAGTGCCCGGGCCGTGGAGACGTAGGGCGTCGAAGCGCCGCTCGGTCAGACGGCCCGCGTTGTCCTTCAAGGCCGCGATGCGATCGTTCCAGGCAGCGCCGGGATCGTCCGCGTCGAGACGGCAGACGTGTGCGACTGCTTCCCAAAGGCGCTCGTAGGCCTCGTCGGGCTCGAGCTCCGGGTACACCGCTTCCGCCCAGTCAGGAGTGGGGGCCGGGACGATGCACCAGCTCGTCGTCATCAGGTTCACGACCTCGCCCGTCTCGGGCAGATACGGGAGAAGATCGCGGCCGGCGCGGGCGGGGTCGAGCCCCTCGAGCGCGCGCGGTGCCTGTGGGCCCGACAACGTGATCCGGGCGGCATGCTCGTCGGAGAGGTGGAGGAGCCGCTGCGACATCCACGGCGGGGAGTACCCGAGCGTGTCCTCGGCAGCGTGCGCGATCCGCTCGCGCTTCACCCACTGGTCGAAGTAGACGACGTCCACGTACTTCGCGCCGCGCTCGTAGGCGGCTCGGGCGACCCTGCGAGTGAGCTCCTCCTTGCCGAGGAAGCTGGTGATCGCGACGAGCTGGTCCGGCTGCACGTTCGCACCGAACACGGCAAGCTCGGCGAGCTTCTGCGTCCATTCGTCGATCTGACTCATGCTCGGCACGGCGGCACCCTAGCCAGACGAGAATGCACCGGTGCGGCTGAACGCGTTCCTCGCTCGCGCCGGCGTCGCGTCGCGGCGACGCTCCGACGAGCTGATCGTCGCCGGGCGCGTGCGCGTGAACGGCAAACCCGGAGAGCTGAATACGGTCATCGGATCGCGAGACGTCGTCGAGGTCGACGGAGAGCGGATCGCGGCGCAGCCGCTCGCCTACGTTCTTCTCCACAAACCTCCGGGCGTGGTCACGACAGCGCGGGATCCACACGGCCGCCCGACGGTCGTCGACCTCGTCCAGAGCCCGACGCGAGTCGTGCCGGTGGGACGCCTCGACGCCGATACGACGGGGGCCCTCCTGCTCACGAACGACGGTCCGCTCGCGCATCGTCTCGCGCATCCTCGCTACGGGGTTCCGAAGGTGTACGAGGCCGAGGTCGCGGGGGTGCCCGACGCGGGAGCGCTCGCCGCGCTCCGCCAAGGAGTCGAGCTCGACGACGGACGCACCGCCCCCGCGGAGGCTCGTGTTCTCCGCCGGCGGGCGGGCGACGCACTGCTCGAGCTGATCCTGCACGAGGGCCGCAAGCATCAGGTGAAGCGGATGTGCGAGGCGGTCGGTCACCCCGTCCACCGCCTTCACCGGAGCCGCTACGCGGGGCTCGGTGTCGAGAGGCTTGCGCCAAGCGAATGGCGCGAGCTGACCAGAGAAGAGGTCGCTTCGCTCAAGAGATCGGTCGGTCTCGGGCCTTGAGGCCGGGCATGCCCGGCGCCATCGTAACCGGTACCTCGTCAGAGGCGAGCGAAGCCCATGCGGTCGTACATCGCCGAGAGCGTCGGCGCCGATGCTTCGCGGGCCTTCTCGGCCCCGAGTGCCAGAAGACGAAGGAGCTCGCCCTCGTCCGCGCGGAGATCGGCGTAGCGGGCCTGGATCGGCGCGAACAGCGCAACGACGGCCTCACCCACCTCCTGCTTGAAGTCTCCGTAGCCGGCGCCGTCGTAGCGACCCTCGATCGCGGAGATCGACTCGCCGATGGCGACCGACATGATCTCGATCAGGTTCGAGATCCCCGCTTTCGCGTCTGGATCGTGGCGGACCTCGCGCTCCGAGTCGGTCACAGCGGTCTTGAACTTCCGGCGGATGACATCCGGCTCATCCACGATCCGCACGACCCCCTGCGGGTTCCCGGCTGACGTCGACATCATCCGCTCGGGCTCTTGCAGGTTCTTGATCCGGGCGCCTTCTTCGGGATAGACACCGGAGGGAAGAGTGAATGTCTCGCCATAGCGGCTGTTGAAGCGCTCGGCGATGTCGCGAGTAAGCTCGACGTGCTGCCGCTGGTCGTCGCCGACCGGGACGATGTCGGCCTGGTAGAGGAGGATGTCGCCGGCCATCAAGACCGGGTAGCTGAAGAGACCGGCGGAGACGAAGTCCTGCTCGTCGGACTTGTCCTTGAACTGGGTCATCCGGCGCAGCTCCCCAAAGCTCGTCACCGATCCGAGGAGCCAAGAGGCCTCTGCGTGCGCGGTCACGTGGCTCTGGGAGAAGACGGTCGACCGCTTCGGGTCGAGCCCGGTCGCGAAGAGCATCGACGCGAGCGACAGCGTCGACTCGCGCAAAGCGGTGGGGTCGTACGCCGTCGTGATCGTGTGCAGGTCTACGATGCAGAAGTAGGCGTCGCCCTGCTCCTGGGTCGCGGCGTACTGGCGGAAGCCGCCGCTGTAGTTGCCGAGGGTCTTGTCGCCGGAGGCCCGGATGCCCGAGAA
>JBBDMN010000080.1:0-5957 GCA_040878305.1 Gaiellaceae bacterium | reverse complement strand
CCGGGGAGAACGGGCGTCCATTCTCGAGAACGCTGATGCCCGAGATGCGCTCGTCCCGCCGGTACGGGATCTCCCGGAAGCCGTACGTGAACTGGAAGCCGCCCGAAAAGGCGACCGTGATGTCCTCCTCGATCAGGACGCCGCCGTCAGGCGCGACCTGCGCACGATTGTCGGCTTCGACGAGGTCGTACGTCTGCGCGAGTGCCGTTGGGGCGAATGCAAGCGCGACGAGCACCACCGCGCCGAGCGCCAGCAGTCTCCCAGGCTTGCGCAGCGACGCGGCCGCGAAGCGGCCTCCTTCAGGGATTTTCCGCGCGACCGGAGTCCGCGCTGGCGGATTTCGGTGCTGCGCGACTAGAACTCGACGACCGGCGCTTCCCGTTGGGCTGTCTCCTCGACCTCGAAGAACTCCCGGGCGGTGAAACCGAACGGCCCTGCGAGGACGGCGCCGGGGAAGGTCTGAATCGCGTTGTTGTACGTCAGCACCGAGTCGTTGTAGACCTGGCGGCTCACGGCGACGCGGTTCTCGGTCTCGGCGAGCTCTGTCTGGAGCTGCCGGAAGTTCTCGTCGGCCTGCAGCTCGGGGTACGCCTCGGCGACCGCGAACAGCCGACCGAGTGCTGCGCCCAGGATCCCCTCGGCCTGCGCTGTCTGCGCGGGCGTCCCCGCCTGTTGCGCGTTGGCGCGTGCCTGCGTCACCGAGTCGAACGTCTCGCGCTCGTGCGCGGCATACCCCTTCACCGTCTCGACCAGGTTGGGGATGAGATCCCAGCGTCGCTTGAGCTGCACCTCGACCTGCGCCCACGCGTTGTCGACCCGGTTCCGCAGCCGGACCAGCCGGTTGTAGAACAGGACGAGGATGAGGGCGACCAGAAGGACGACCGCGAGAAGGACGATCAGCCAGACCATAACGGCTCCGACTCTATGGCTAGGCTGCGCGAATGGCAACCGTGACGGGGCTTTTCGTCTCTCCGGCACGCAAGAGCGGCCGCTCTGAAGCGCGCGAGCGCGTGCGTGCGATCGAGCGTCGGGGTTTCGAAGGTTGCGCCCATGGCAACCCGCCGCGACGGGAAGTGCTGTTCGCCTCGAAGGAGCACCTGGACGCGGTTGGAGTCGAGCCCGGCACCATTCGTGAGAACGTCACCGTCGAGGGGATGGACGTCCAGACCTGGCCTGTCGGACAGCGTGTGAAGGTGGGCGACGCGCTCTTCGAGATCACGATGGAGTGCGACCCGTGTCACCGCATGGACGAGCTGCGGGCCGGTCTTCGCTCGCTCCTCGACGATCGTCGGGGCATGCTCGCCCACGTCGTCGAGGGCGGCGAGGTCGCGGTCGGCGACGAGATCCAGCTCGTCTAGTCGCGTCGCCGGCAAACGAAAACCATGTCCTCCTCGCCGTCGTACGACCGGCCGTCGAACCAGCCGTAGAGCTGCACAACCTCGAAGCCCGCCTCGTCGAGGAGACGCAACCATTCGGGAGCCGACAGCCAGTGGAGGCCGAACGTCGCCTCCGAGTCGCCGGACCGCACCGAGAGGGAGAGCGTGCGCGAGCCCTCGTCCCAGACCGCGCGCTCGAAGATCCCCGGCTCCCGCTCGAGCCAGCGGTCGTGTGTCTCCGCGATGTCCTCCCGGCTCGGGGCGAAGACGTCGAAGACAAACCTGCCGTTGAGCTCGAGGAGATCGCGGGCAGCGGTCAGTGCACGCAGCTTCTCGCGCTCCGTCTCCATGTGCAGCAACGAGCGGAAGGGGCAGATTGCGAGCGGGACGCGCTCGTGCACCGGCGGCTTGCGGAGGTCGCCGACCCGGAGATCGACGAGCACGCCGACCCCGGCAGCCTCCGCGGCCTCGCGGGCGATTGCGAGCATCTCCGGCGAGGCGTCGACCCCGATGACCGCGATCCCAGCCTCGGCGATCGGAACCGCGATCCTGCCCGTGCCCACCCCGAGCTCGACGACGGGGCCGCCGCTGGCGAGTGCCTGCTCGACGTAGAAAGAGACGTCTTCGGTCACCGACCGGCTCCACGGGTCGTAGAAGCGTGCGATCCGGTCGTAGAGAGTCATGCCGCCGGCTTGCGGGCGATCCACACGAACTCGCGGCTCTCCTCGTCGAACGGCCGGCGGTCGAACCAGCCGTAGAGCGCCTCAGTTTCGAGCCCCGAGACGTCGAGCAGCCCCTCCCATTCGCCCCGCGAGACCCACCACAGAGAAATTCGCGGGCCGTCCTCGACGGCGATGTCGATGCGATTGTCGCCCGGTACGTGGTCGATCCTGTGCCGGACGGGGTCCTCCTGCCAAATGCCGTGGTGCCTCGTGGCAACCGTGTAGTCGTAGACGAAGGCGTTCCACGCGAAGCGCCCTCCGGGCCGGAGGCTGGCCGCAACCCGCTCGAACACGCTGTGGCGATCGTGCCACGTCGGTAAGTGGAGCAGCGAGCGGAAAGGGCAGATGACGAGCGCTGCGGGCTCGGCAAGCGAGAAGTCGCGCATGTCGCTTTCGCGGAGCTCGAGGTCGACTCCGGCGGCCGCGGCTCGCTCCCGAGCGATGGCGAGCATCGCGGGCGACGAGTCGATTCCGATCACGTTCTTCCCGGTGCGCTCGGCGATCGGGATCGCCACGCGGCCGGTTCCGACGGCAAGCTCGACGATCGGTCCATCGGCGTCGGCGGCGAGCCCGACGTAGAAGTCGACGTCCTCGGTCATGTCCGCCGCCCAGGCGTCGTAGATCGGCGCAAACCCGTCGTAGCCGCTCACGATTCGCGATTCAACCAGGCGCGGGCACGTTGGTAACCTCGCTCACTCCCATGGATCCCCAGGATCTTGAACAAGAAGCGCAGGCGGCTACCACCGCTGCCTCGTCCGTCGACGACATCGAGCGCGTGCGGATCGACTTCCTGGGGCGAAAGAGCGAGCTCAAGCTCGCCTTGCGGGACGTGCGCGATCGCGAGACCGGGATGACGCTCAATGCGCTCCGCGAACGGCTCGAGGCCGCGATCGACTTGCGAGGTGAGGAGCTACGTCGGGCCGAGCTCGACCGCCGGCTCACCGAAGAGCGCGTGGACGTCACGACGCCGGGAACTCGCACGCGGCGAGGGCACCTGCATTTGATTACGCAGATCCGTCGCGAGGTGGAGGACATCTTCCTCGGACTCGGGTACTCGGTCGTCGACGGTCGCGAGGTGGAGACGACGCACTACAACTTCGACGGCCTCAACTTCCCGCCAGGCCATCCTTCGCGCTCACCGCTGCAGACGCTCTTCCTCGACGACGAGACCGTCCTTCGCACCGAGACGTCTCCCTCCCAGATCCGGACGATGGAGGCGCAGGAACCGCCCGTCTACATCGTGTCGCTCGGCCGCGTGTACCGGCGGGACACGCCCGATGCGACGCACACGCCGACGTTCCACCAGGTCGAAGGGCTCGCCGTCGATGAGGGGATCACGCTTGCCGACCTCCAGGGAACGCTCGACTACCTCCTGAAAGCGCTCTTCGGAGAGGAACGGCGGACTCAATTCGCAACGAACTACTTCCCGTTCACTGAGCCGTCCATCGAGGCACGGGTCTCCTGCCACATCTGCGACGGCTCGGGATGCTCCGTCTGCCGCCACTCCGGCTGGATCGAGGTCGGAGGAGCCGGGATCGTCGATCCCAACCTGTTCGAGTTCGTCGGCTACGACCCCGAGCGGTACACGGGCTTCGCCTTCGGCTGGGGGCTCGAGCGCATCGCTGTGCTCCGACATGGAATCCCGGATCTACGCGAACTGTGGCGGAACGATCCGCGTCTTCTGGCGCAGTTTTGATGCGAGTACCTCTCTCTTGGCTCCGCGAGTACGTCACGGTTGACCAGACTGCGGAAGAGATCGCGCGCCGGCTCGCGATCTCTGCGTTCGACGAGGTCGAGCGCGTCCGCGAGGTAGGCGTACCCGACGTCGACGGAAACCTCGGGCGCTTCCTCGTCGGGAAGGTGCTCGAGGTCGAGTCTCATCCGAACGCCGACCGACTACGCGTTTGCCAGGTCGACGTGGGGGAGGGCGATGCTCGCCAGATCGTCTGCGGCGCCTGGAACTTCGAGGCCGGTGCCACCGTCGCTGTGGCGCTCCCCGGAGCATTTCTCCCGATCTTCGACGCACCGCTCGAGGAGCGCGAGCTCCGGGGCCACCTGTCGCGCGGGATGATCCTCGCCGAGGACGAGGTCGGGCTGGGCGAGGATCACGCGGGCATCATGGTTCTTCCGGCCAGTCTCGAACCCGGGACGCCGCTGCAGGGGGTGCTTCCGATTCGCGAGGAGGTACTAGATGTCACCCCGACCCCCAACCGCGTCGACCTGCTGTCGATGGTCGGAATCGCCCGGGAGGTCGCGGCGCTCCTCGACGGCGAGCTGCATCTCCCGGAGGTCGAGGATCCGCCCGTGGTCGATTCCGAGCCGGTCGACGTCACGGTCGAGGACCCAGCCGGCTGTCCGCGCTATATCGGCCGCGTCTTCCGCGGTGTCGGGATGGGTCCTTCGCCGCAGTGGCTGCGCTCGCGCCTCTACCTCGCGGACCTGCGCTCGATCTCGAACGTCGTCGACGTCACGAACTACGTCATGCACGTGTGGGGAAGCCCGCTGCACGCGTTCGACCGGGCGAAGCTCTCCGGCGGGAGGATCGTCGTGCGCCGTGCCCGACCGGACGAGGAGCTTCGCACGCTCGACGGCACGCTGCGGCGACTCCGGCCCGACGACATCGTGATCGCAGACGGAGAGCGTGCGGTAGCCCTGGCTGCGATCATGGGTGGCGAAGAGAGCGAGGTCTCGCAGGAGACAACCGAGCTGCTCCTCGAGGCGGCGAACTTCGAGCCGCTCGGGATCCTGAAGAGCTCGGAGCGGCACGGGCTCAGAACCGCCGGCTCGAACCGCTGGGAGAAAGGGGTCGACCCGCACCTCGCAGAGCCCGCCGCGATCCTCGCCAGCCGCCTGCTGGTCGACCTCGCCGGCGCGCGGATGGCGGGTCACGTCGATGTCCATTCCGGGCTGCCCGAGCGCCCGGTCATCAAGTTTCGTCCCAACCGTGCCGACCGCGTCATCGGGCTCGAGGTTCCTCTCGACGAGCAGCGCCGGATTCTCGAGGGGTTCGCGTTCGAGGTCTCGCCGGAGTGGGACGTCACCGTGCCGACGTGGCGCGCGCGGGATGTAACCCGGGAGATCGACGTCGTGGAGGAGGTGGCGCGGGCCGTGCTCGATCGCGTGCCGCATACGCTGCCGCGCCGGCGTCACGTCCAGGGCAGGCTGACGAAGGAGCAGCGCTTGCGCCGGCTCGTCGAGGACGTTCTGGTCGGCTCTGGGCTCTCCGAGGCGTACAGCTGGAGCCTGGCCGCCGCGGATCCGAGCCCGGACGCCATCGCGCTTCCCGATCCGATGACTTCCGACCAGACGATTCTCCGGACGACGCTGCTTCCGGGCCTCGTCGATGCTGCGCGCACAGCTCTCGACGTGGGCTCGCAGGAGATCGCGCTCTTCGAGATCGCGCGGGTGTACCTCGCCTCGGGAGAGCCGCTCCCCGACGAGCGCTGGCGAGTGGGGGCGATCATGCAGGGTGGCTACGCAACGGCGAAGGGAGTCGTCGAGACGCTCTACGAGGCGCTTCATCTAGAGGTGCGGGTAAGCCGCGCGTCGCATCCGCTGCTCCATCCCGGAAAGGCGGCAGAGACGAACGCGGGCGTTCTCGGAGAGCTCCACCCGACGTTGCTCGACGGGACTTGGGGGGTTTTCGAGCTGGATCTCGGCACCCTCTTTGCACCGTCGCCGGACCGAGTCGTCTACGAAGACGTGATCACGTATCCCGCGGTTCATCAGGACATCGCGCTCGCGGTGGACGAGGACGTCGAGGTCGGTTCGCTCGTCGAGGCGGCGCGCGCGGCGGCGGGGGCGATCCTGCGCGAAGCGGGCGTGTTCGACGTCTACCGCGGGGAGCAGGTCGGTGAAG
>JBBDMN010000079.1:1791-6016 GCA_040878305.1 Gaiellaceae bacterium | reverse complement strand
AGCGCCTGGCAGCCGGCGTAGTCGAACTCGCAGGCCTGGCCGATGACGATCGGGCCTGAGCCGATCACGCAGACGCTTCCGATGTCTCGTCTCGCGGGCATCAGGCCCTCGCCAGCTCCTCGACCCAGGCCTCGAGAATTGGCCACGCGTCGTGCGGGCCGGGACCGGCCTCGGGGTGGAACTGCACCGAGCGTGCGCGGAGCTCGCGAAAGTCGAAACCCTCGACCGTCCCGTCGTAGAGCGAGACGTGGGTCGCGTCGTCCGCTTCCGAGGGTCGGACGGCGAAGCCGTGGTTCTGGGTGGTCACAAGCACTCGCCCCTTCTTGCGGTCGAGCACGGGGTGGTTCGCGCCGCGATGGCCGAACGGGAGCTTGAACGTCCGCTGCCCGGCCGCCAGGCCGAGGAGCTGATGGCCGAGGCAGATCCCCAGGATCGGGACACGGCCCAGCAGCCCCCTTACGGCCTCGACTTCCTCGTGCAGCGGCTCGGGGTCGCCGGGGCCGTTCGAGAGGACGACGCCGTCGAAGCCCTCGAGCTCGTCCGGTTGGGCCGAGTGCGGGAAGACGGTGACGGCCGAGCCGGCCTGAGCGAGGCGGCGGAGGATCGAGCGCTTCGTCCCGTAGTCGACGAGGGCGATTCGGGTGTTGCCGGAATCGTTGTGCACGTATGGCTTACGGGTCGAGACACCGGCGACCAGGGACTGACCTTCCATTTCCGGCTGTGCGAGCACTTGCTCGAGGGCGTCGTCGACCGCAAGCTCCGACTCGTCCGCAACCGCCACCGCGCGCATCGCTCCTGCGTCGCGGAGCCGCAGGACGAGCGCGCGCGTGTCGATCTCCTCGAGCGCGACCAGGCCGTGGCGAGCAAGCCAGTCCGCCCACTCGCGACCTCCGAGCTGGCGCATCAACACGGCCTGCGCGTGCGGCCGGTCGGACTCGTCGCGCTCGTCCGCGACCCCGTAGTTACCGACCATCGGCGCGGTGAAGCAGACGAGCTGCTCCGCATAGCTCGGGTCGGTGACGGTCTCCTGATACCCCGTCATCGCAGTCGTGAAGACCGCTTCCCCGAATGCTGCGCCGCCGGCGCCTACAGAGCGCCCGCGAAACACGGTGCCATCCTCGAGCAGCAGGTAGCCCGCCCCTCTCACGACCCGCCCCTGAGCGCCTTGTAACAGACTGTTACTTGGCGTTTGGTCACCGCTCGTCTCCAGGGAAGACCACTCGTCCGTCGGCGATCGTCGTCACGACCTTGCCTCGGAGCGTCTCCCCGAGAAGCCACGAGTTCGCCGAGAGCGAGCGGAAGCCGTCCTCGGCCACCTGCCACTCGGCTTCGAGATCGAGGACGACGAGATTCGCGCGCGCGCCGACCTCGATCCGCGGCTCCGGCAGGCGGAATGCGCGCGCCGGTCCGGTCGACATCCGCTCCAGCAGCGTCTCGAGCGAGAGCTCCCCGGGTACGACGAGGTGCGTGTAGAGCGAGGCGAATGCCGTCTCGAGCCCGATGACCCCGAACGGCGCCTCCTCGAACGGCACGTCCTTCTCGTGGCGAGCGTGAGGAGCGTGATCGGTCGCGACGACGCCGATCGTGCCGTCGCGAAGCGCGTGGCGGAGCGCGCGGCGGTCGGCGTCCCCACGAAGCGGCGGGTTCATCTTGAAATTCGGGTCGAGCGACCGCACCGCCTCGTCGGTCAGGCAGAGATGGTGGGGTGTTGTCTCTGCGGTTGCGGCCACGCCGACCTCGACGGCGCGGCGGAGAGCGTCGACCGACTCGCGCGCCGACAGGTGCATGAGGTGCAGTGGGCGCTCTTCTGCGGCCGCGAGCGCGAGGTCCCGCTCGACCATGAGGCTCTCGGCCGTCGACGGGTAGGGCCCCAGACCCAGCTCGGCCGAGACTTCGCCCTCGTGCGCGTGCCCGCCTCGCGACAGGGCCGGCTCCTCGCAGTGAAGCACTAGCGGACGATCGGCGAGTGCGCTGTACTGGAGCGCACGCCGCATGACCCCCGCCGAGACGACCGGACGCCCGTCGTCGGTAAACGCGACTGCGCCGGCTACGGCGAGCTCAACCATCTCACTAAGCTCCTCTCCCTCCTGCCGCTTGCTGATCGCGGCCATGAACCCGGTCGGGACGAGCGCCTCCGCGCGCGCGCGCTCGACGAGTGCACCGAGCACCGAAGCCGAGTCCACGACCGGATCGGTGTTCGGCATGGCCAGGATCGCGCAGTACCCACCCGCGGCCGCGGCCTCGGTTCCCGAACGGAGCGTCTCCTCGTCCTCTCGACCAGGCGTGCGGAGGTGTACGTGCGGGTCGACGAACGCAGGAGCGATGACGACCTTGCTCGCGGCCACCGGCTCGATCGCGCTGATGACACCGTCGGTGACGGTGATCCGCAAGCATTCGTCGAGCGCCTGCGCGGCAGCGACGACGCGCCCCTCGAGGGTCAGCGAGTCGCTCTTGCCGTTGCGGCAGAAGAGCATCATGCGACCTCCACGGCGACAGGTGCAGGGACCGGCGTCGTGGTGAGCAGGTCATAGAGGACCGACATGCGCACGACGAGGCCGGCCCGCACCTGGTCGGTGACGAGGGCCGCTTCGGAGTCGGCGACCCGAGGGTCGATCTCGACGCCCCTGTTCATCGGCCCCGGGTGCATGACGACCTGGCCAGGCCGAACGCGTTCCGGCGTGATTCCGTAGAGCGCCGTGTACTCGCGCAGGGACGGCACGAACGCCTCCCCTGCGGCCATGCGCTCCTGTTGCATCCGCAGGACGTACACGACGTCAGCCGCCGCGGCATCCTCGATGTCGCTCGAGACCTCACAACCGAGCGCCTCGATGCCGGGCGGCAGGAGTGTCGGCGGGGCAATCAGCGTCGAGTGAGCGCCGACGAGCCCGAGCGCCTGCACGAGCGAGCGCGCGACCCGCGAATGGAGCACGTCTCCGACGATCGCGACATGAAGCCCCTCGAGGCGGCCGAGCGCCTCCTCCAGCGCGTAGAGGTCGAGCAGGGCCTGCGTCGGGTGCTGGTGCTTCCCGTCACCCGCGTTGACCACATGCGCGTCCGTCCAACGCGCGACGAGGTGCGGCGCTCCGGCGGCAGGGTGACGAACGACGATGACGTCCGGGTCGTACGCAGCGAGCGTCAGGGCCGTGTCCTTGAGCGACTCCCCCTTGTCGACCGAGGAGCCGGACGAGCGGAGCGACATCGTGTCCGCGGAGAGACGCTTCGCTGCGAGCTCGAAGCTCGCCAGCGTCCGCGTCGAAGACTCGTAGAACAGGTTCACGACAGTCCGTCCGCGAAGCGTCGGCAGCTTCTTCACCTCGCGGTCGAGCGAGGCGGCGAGCGAGCGCGCCGTCTCGAGGATCCGCTCGACGTCGTCGCGCGTGAGGTCGCGAACCGAGAGCAGATGCCTCCGCGGGGGAGCAGGAGGAAGAAGCTCAGGCACGATCGCCGTCCTCGCTCTCCCTGACGAGCAGAACCGAGTCGACCTCGTCCACCTCGACGAGCTCAACCTGGATCCGCTCGTCTCGTGCGGTCGGGAGGTTCTTTCCGACGTAGTCCGGCCGGATCGGGAGCTCTCGATGGCCGCGGTCGACGAGCACGGCGAGCTGGACACGCGCCGGTCGCCCGAAGTCGAGAAGTGCGTCGATTGCAGAGCGGATCGTGCGGCCTGTGTACAAGACGTCGTCGACGAGCACGACCGTCATGCCCTCCAGCGGAAACGGAATGCTTGTCGCCCGGACGATCGGCTGGCGGCCGGGAGGTCTTCCGCCATCGCGCACGTGCACGTCGTCGCGGTGGAACGTGATGTCGAGCGCTCCAACCGGAAGCTCCGTGCCGCTTCGCTCCTCGACGAGCCGCCGCAGACGCGACGCAAGCGGGACCCCGCGGGTCTGGATGCCGACGAGGGCGACACGGGCGAGATCGTCATTGCCCTCGATGAGCTCGTGCGCGATGCGTGAGAGCGCTCTCGAGATCGCGTCGGCGTCGAGAAGTTGCCTAGCAGTCGCGCGGTCGGGCACGTGCGTCGTCACTTCGCTCCTTTCCGGCCTCACTGGACCGGGTTAAAGGGTCGCGGTAGTCTAGCCGGTCTGTCCGACAGGGCCGGCTTCCCTCGCGTCCGAACGAGTCTCGGCACTCGACGCGTCGCTGTCGCAGTCGGCGCGATTGTCGTCGTCTCGGCCGCGGCACGCTTCGCCGTCGCCCGCACGTTCGACGTGCCGTGGATCGC
>JBBDMN010000079.1:0-1691 GCA_040878305.1 Gaiellaceae bacterium | reverse complement strand
CGCGCTCCTCACCCTGGCGCGGCTGCTCGAGAAGCCGACGGTCGAGCGTCAGGGCGTCTTCCTGCTGATGGTCAGCCTCGCGGCGGCCGTGCGCCTGCAGGCGCTTCTGCTGCTTCCGGCGCTCGTCCTCGCCGTCGGCTTGCACGCATGGTTCGGGCGCTCGTTTGGGACAGTGCGCCGGCTGACGCCCATCCTCACGCTAGTCGGACTTGCGACCGTGGCGATTCTCGCCCTGTACGCAACCGGCCGAAGCGATCTCCTCGGCGCGTACGGAGAGGTCGCGGAGACGAGTGCCGCGTCGACGGGCGTGTTGTCGCAATTGGCCTGGCACAGCGGGGCGGTCGTCTTCATGACTCTCGGACTGCCGCTCCTCGCCACTGCGACGCTCGCGATCCTGGCTGCGGTCCGAGCCGAGCCGAATCCGGCTCTCCGCGCTTTCCTCGCGGTCGCCGCGGCGTACGTCCTGCTCCTCGTCGCGCAAGTCTCGCTTTTCGCCAGCGGGTATCTCGACCACGTCAGCGAGCGGTACCTCGTCACTGCTTTGCCCCTCTTCGTGCTCGGGCTGTGCGTCTGGATCGCGCAGGGCGCTCCCAGACCGCCCCGGGTCGTCCTGCCGCTCGTTGCCGCCTCGATCGTCGCGCTGAGCGCGATCCCCGCTTCACGGGTGGACGCGGCGTCGAGCGCACACGATGCACTGACGTTTCTCCCGTTCGTCAGGATCTTCGACCCCGGAGACCTCGCGCTCCGCTCCGGGCTCGCGGCCTTCGGGATTCTGTCCGCCGCGATCTTCTTCTTCCTCCCTCGCCGCCTGCTTCCGGCAGTCGTCGCGGCTGTCGCGATCGGCTTCGTGGGGATCTCATTCCTCGCCGCACGGGAGATCGACCGCTTCTCCCGTGTGCAACGGATGCTTGACTTCGGGACCGCCGATCGGCGGTGGGTCGATCACGAGGGCGTCGCCTCGGCTCTTCTCCTCGACACCGGTGAGCAGCCCTCGACGGTCGCCGCTCGCATCATCTTCTGGAATCGCTCGATCCGGCGCCTCGTCCGGCTCGACGGCGTGCCCGCCCAGGCCCTTCCCCAGACTCCGGTCGTCATCCGCAGGGACGGTGCGCTTGTAGATGCAAGGGGGGACGAGGTCAGCGCGCCTCACGTCGTCCTGCCGTCGACGATCGCGCTCACCGGCGAGCGCCTTGCCATCTCCCCTCCGACCGAGATTGCCCCCGGTTCCACGCTTTGGCGCGTCGACGAGCCGCTGCGACTCGCCTCGCGCGCAGAGGGGTTCTCGCCCATCGGCGATTTCCGGCGCGGGAAGGTCGTGGTCTACCGCTGCAGTCCTGGGGCGCTCGAGGTCACTCTCTTGGGAAAGGACGGCTTCCCTGTCCGGATCACCGTGAACGGATTTCCGTGGCGGACGGTCCAAGCCGCTCCCGGCGGCGTCTGGACCGGATCCGTGCCGCCGCTCTTCTTCGGCGACGGCGAGTCGCCGTGCCTCTTCGAGCTCGCGAGCGACGGCCTCGTCGGCTCGACGCGCATCGAGTGGGTGCCGAAGTCGAGGGGCTAATGGGGTGTCTCGTAACGCTGCACCCGAAACCCGTTAGGCGGGCGAGGGAGCTTGATGGCCTTGGCGCCCGAGAGCGAGGGGCGGGCCAACCCGAGGTTTCGGGTAAAACGTTTGGAGAGATCCCTCTAGT
>JBBDMN010000078.1:0-6090 GCA_040878305.1 Gaiellaceae bacterium | reverse complement strand
CCGTGGATCCAGATCGCGAGAACGACGAGCGCGATGAAGAGTGCCGCGAGCACGAGCACCGCGGCGAGCGGACGGTCGAGCAACCAGGCGAAGTCGAAGCTCGGGAGCCGTGGTAGCTGGCTGATGCCGGGGAGGGCGTCGAGAGTGACGATCGCCCAGACGAGAAGCGCGGTTGCGGCGGTGATGTCGAAGATCGAGAGGACGAGCGTGCTCGAGATGACGGTCGTATAGGTGCTCTCGGGGATCGCGCGATGGGCGAGGACGACGCGCACGGCGTCTCCCGCGCGCACGGGGATGATTGCGTTGATCCCGATACCCGCGAGGTACGCGCCGAGGATGGAGCGCCTCGGGACCGACTGGTCCGGGTAGGCGGCGACGAGAATGTTCCTCCACGCCTGGCTCGTCGAGGCGAGCCGCGCCAGCTGGCAGAGGACGGCTAGGAACGCGGGCAGCGGGTCGACCCCCGCGAGCTGATCGAAGAAGGCCTCGATCCCGTCGAGGACGCGGGCCATCGCGGTGCCTGCTAGTTCCGCAGACCGGAATCCGTTTGCACGGGCCCCGGTCGCGCGACGAATCCCTGAAGGTGTCCGCTTCCGCCCGGGCGGCCTCTGGGGTCAGGCTTCAGCCTGATCTCGATCTGAGGTCCCGACTGCGCGCCTCTCGAGGTCGCCGATCTCAAGACGGGGTCCGGCTGAAGCGTGACCCCAACGGGTTGACGAGCCGGCAGCGATGGCGTTGCACCGACCATTCAGCCCTAGCTCGGCCAGTCGTCGTCGGGGCCGAGGTACGGGTAGCGGTAGTCGGTCGCCGGGACGAAGGTCTCCTTGATCGTGCGTGGCGACACCCAGCGGATCAGGTTCCACATCGAGCCGGCCTTGTCGTTCGTCCCGCTCGCCCGCGAGCCTCCGAACGGCTGCTGCCCGACGACCGCGCCGGACGGCTTGTCGTTCACGTAAAAGTTGCCGGCTGCGTAGCGAAGCGCGTCGTGCGCCTCGTCGATTGCGGCGCGATCGGTCGCGAAGACTGCGCCGGTGAGGCCGTACGGCGCGGTCTCGTCGACCAGGCGGAGCGTGTCGTCCCAGTGTTTCTCGTCATAGACGTAGGTGGTGACGATGGGCCCGAAGAGCTCGTCGCGGAGCAGCCGGAAGTTCTTGTCGTCGGTCGTGATCACGGTCGGGGAGACGAAGTACCCCTCGGAGTCGTCGGTCTCACCTCCGACGAGGATCTCGGCACCCGCGGAGCGGGCCTCTGCGATCGCCTTGCTGTGCGTCTTGTACGCGGAGGCGTCGATCACCGCACCCATGAAGTTCTCGAAGTCGGAGACATCGCCCATCTTGATCGTGGCGACGTCCTCGACCAGCCGCTCCCGGATCTCCGGCCAGAGATTCGACGGGACGTATACGCGCGAGGCTGCCGAGCATTTCTGCCCCTGATACTCGAACGAGCCGCGGACGATCGCCGTCGCCACCGCGTCGGCCTCGGCGGAGGGGTGCGCGAGGATGAAGTCCTTCCCGCCGGTTTCGCCGACGATGCGGGGGTAGTTCCGGTAGGAGCCGACGTTCTTCCCGACGGTCGCCCACATCCCGTTGAAGACCTCGGTGGAGCCGGTGAAGTGGATCCCGGCGAGGTCGGGGCTCGCCAGCGCGGCGCTCCCGATCTCCGCGCCTGAGCCATAGACGAGGTTGATGACCCCGTCCGGCAGGCCCGCTGCCTGGAGGAGGCGCATGAGGTAGTAGGCAGACACCGCAGCGGTCGAGGCGGGCTTCCAGACGACGGTGTTTCCCATAAGGGCCGGCGAGGACGAGAGGTTGCCGCCGATCGCCGTGAAGTTGAACGGACTGACCGCGAGGACGAATCCCTCGAGCGGCCGGTACTCCATCCGATTCCACGTCCCGGTCGGCGAGTAGGGCTGCTCGGAGTAGATGCGGACGAGGTAGTCGACGTTGAAGCGCCAGAAGTCGATGAGCTCGCAGACCGCGTCGATCTCGGCCTGTTGTGCGGTCTTGGACTGGTTGAGCATCGTGGCGGCGTTGAGGGTCGAACGCCACGGGCCGGAGAGCAGCTCGGCGGCGCGAAGGAAGATCGCTGCACGCTCGTGCCAAGGCATCCGCGACCAGTCGGCGTGTGCGGCGCGGGCCGCGTCGATTGCCTGCTGCACGTGCTCCGGGCCGCCCTTGGCGACGTCGGCGAGCACGTGGTCCTTCCGGTGCGGCATGACGGCCTCGTACGTATCGTCCGTCGTTACATCCTGGCCGCCGATGACGAGCGGGATCTGGATCCGCTCGCCCTCCATCTGGCGCAGGCGGTCCTTCAGCTCCTCCCGCTCCGGGGCGCCGGGGGCATACGAC
Source organism: Gaiellaceae bacterium (assembly GCA_040878305.1). Taxonomy (GTDB): domain Bacteria; phylum Actinomycetota; class Thermoleophilia; order Gaiellales; family Gaiellaceae; genus GMQP-bins7. The sequence goes on along the minus strand of JBBDMN010000078.1, from coordinate 3,742 downwards.
TTGACGGGCTCGTTGGTGGCTTCCGGCGGCGTGAAGATTCCAGGGGCGCTCATGGGGTCGATTGTAAAGTCGAAGACGGTGCAGGCGGAGCAGACGCGGTACTCGGTGCCCGACTGGGGCGTGGGGGAGCTCTGGACGAGAGGCGATCTCGTGCTTGCGCACGAGTTCCTGTTCGATGCGGATGCGGGCTATGTTCCGCGGGCCCTTCGAACAGGCCCCCCCAAGGGGGCCCACGCCCCCCCAACCAGCACCGTACCGGCGGATTCGCGACATATGGGAGACGGCTTCGTGCCAAGTGGGCGCCGAGATGCAGGAGTGGCGACTCGGCTCACAGCCCGACTCATCGAGGCGCGCAATCAAGACGGCCGTTTGGATCCCGACGACGTCACGCGACGCCTCTCTTCCTTCCTAGCTGGCAACGATGCTCGGTTCGACGACGTCCCGCTCGACCTCGCGTCGAGCACTCCCTTCCAACACGCCGTCGCCGCCTCGCTTCGCGAGATCGCACGTGGCGAGGTCGTCAGCTACGGCGAGCTGGCCGCGATCTCCGGCTATCCCGGAGCCGCCCGCGCGGTCGGCACCTTCTGCGCGCGGAACCGCTTCATGTTCCTCCTCCCCTGCCACCGCGTCGTCGGCGCCGACGGGCTGGGCGGGTACGGATCCGCCGGGGTCGGCGTCAAACGACGTCTGCTCGCGCTCGAAGGAATCGTTTTGTGACCTCCGAGGACGTCAGGGAGGAGCTCGCGCGGATCGCTCCCGAGCGGGAATGCGACCGCCGCGCGGAGCTCTCGGCGCTCTTCCACTCCGCCGGCAGCCTCCACCTCCGCGGACGAGGCGAATGGGCTCTGCATCTCGATCTCGCGAGCGGAGCAGCGGCTCGGCGAGCCTTCAGGTTGCTGCGGGGGGACGAGATTCGCTCCGAGATTCGCACGTACAAGCGGCGCGCCTTCGACCGTGCGACGCGCTACCAGCTCCATGTCGAAGGCTCCGAAGCTGCTCTCGCGGTTTTTGTCGCAGCGGGTGTGCTCGACCGGCGACACGGCCCTCTCGAGCGCCCACCGCGCCGGATCGTCGCCCGTGCGTGCTGCCGCGCCGCCTACCTGCGCGGCGCGTTTCTCGGCGGTGGCTCGCTCTCGGTGCAGCGCTCTCCGCATCTCGAGCTCCGCACCGGATCAGGGGAGGCAGCGAGCCTTCTCCAAGACATTGCGCGAGACGCAGGTGTAAGTCTCGGCGTGGTCGAGCGACCCGCCCACGCGGCCGCCTACGCGAAGAGCTGGGACGCAATCGAGTCGGTGCTCGCGCTGGCCGGTGCCACCGAGGCTGTGCTGGCGCTCGAGGAACGCGCGGTCGTGGCCGCTACGAGCGGTCAGGCGAACCGCCTCGCAAATGCGGACCACGCGAACCTCGTACGCACGAGCCGCGCGGCACAGCTCCAGCTCGAAGCAGTCGAGCGCCTGCGCGCCGAAGGGAGCCTCGCGCAGCTCTCGGCACCGCTCAACGAAGCCGCCGCGCTTCGGCTTCGCCACCCGACGGATTCGCTGCGCGAGCTCGCTGCTCGCACCGACCCGTTAGCGAGCAAGGCGGCGATGCACCGCCGCCTGCGTCAGCTGGGGGAGCTCGCACGGCGTCTCACCCCGAACGCGCCTCCACGAAGGTAAGAGAGCGCCCGCGGCCGCGAAGCGGTCGCGCGCAAACGACAAGAGGCTAGACTCGGCGCCGGGTAGAGGACACGACGGACGGAGGCGAGAGCATGGGGATTCGCGTCGGCATCAACGGGTTCGGCCGGATCGGCCGGAACTTCTTCCGCGCGCAGCGCGCACTCGAGGCAGACATCGAAGTCGTCGCGCTGAACGATCTGGGCGACGCGAAAACGATGGCCCACCTGCTTCGCTACGACTCGAACCTGGGCCCGTTCCAGGAGGAGGTCGAGCTCGCGGACGGTGCGCTCCGAGTGGCCGGCAAGGAAGTGAAGATGCTGTCCGAGCGCGATCCCGCGGCACTGCCGTGGGGCGATCTCGGCGTAGACGTCGTCCTCGAGTCGACCGGGTTCTTCACCGATCGCGAGGGAGCCCAGAAGCACCTCGACGCGGGCGCGAAAAAGGTCGTCATCTCGGCCCCTGCGACCGACCCGGACTTCACGGTCGTCCTCGGGGTGAACGACGACGCCTACGACGCGGAATCGCATCACATCGTCTCGAACGCCTCGTGCACCACGAACTGCGTCGCCCCGATGGCGAAGGTGCTCCACGAGCTCGGCGAGATCGAGACCGGCTTCATGACGACGATCCACGCGTACACGAACGACCAGGTGATCCTCGACTTCCCTCACAAGGACCTTCGTCGCGCGAGGGCGGCTGCGATCAACCTCATCCCGACGTCGACGGGCGCCGCCAAGGCGATCGGGCTCGTGCTTCCCGAGCTCCAGGGGAAGGTTGACGGCATCTCGGTACGCGCACCTATTTCCACGGGCTCGATCACCGACCTCGTCGTCGTCTTGGTACGAGACACGAGCGTGGAGGAGGTCAACGGCGCCTTCGAAGAGGCCGCGGCAGGCCCACTCTCCGGCCTCCTCCAATACGCGGACGATCCGATCGTGTCTACCGACATCAACGGCAGCTCATACTCGTGCGTCTTCGACAGCGAGCTGACGATGGCGCGAAGGAACACCGTGAAGGTGTTCGGCTGGTACGACAACGAGTGGGGCTATAGCTGCCGCCTGGTCGACCTGATCGGGAAGCTCCTGCCGTGATGGCGGGGGAGTGAAGCCGCGCTCGGTTCGCGAGGCGCACGTCTCGGGGAAGCACGTTCTCGTCCGCGCCGATCTCAACGTTCCGCTCGAGCACGGCCGCGTCGCCGACGACTCGCGGATTCAGGCCTCCCTCCTGACGCTGCAGTACCTGCTCGACGAAGGTGCCGCGGAGATCGTCGTCTGCTCGCACCTAGGCCGCCCCAAGGGGTCTGATCCCGCATATGCGATCGCGCCGGTGGCCGACCGCCTGCGCGAGCTCCTTCCGGACGACCGCATCCGCGTGCTCGAGAACACCCGCTTCGAGCCCGGCGAGACGAAGAACGACTCCGAGACCGCCAAGCACCTCGCCAAGGGGATGGATCTGTACGTGAACGACGCCTTCGGCTCGGCGCACCGCGCGCACGCATCCACCGAGGGCGTCGCGCATCTGCTTCCGGCGTATGCGGGCCTGCTGCTCGAGAAGGAGCTCGAGATGCTCGGCCGGCTCCTCGGCGAGGTCGAGCGTCCGTTCGTGCTCGTCGCGGGCGGCGCGAAGGTCGCCGACAAGCTCGGCGTGCTCGAGAACCTCGGTGGCCGCGCGGATGCCGTTCTGGTGGGAGGAAAGATGGCCGAGGAGCTGCGGATCGAGAACCCGCTCCCGTACGAGGCGGTTTTGCCGGACGACATCGTCGCGGCGGCAGCTTTCGAGGAGGACGCCGACACGCGCGTGACGGGATTCGACGAGCTCCCGGAAGGCTGGCTCGGACTCGACATCGGCCCCGAGACACGGGAGCGCTTCGGCGAGGAGATCCGCGAGGCACGGACCGTGTTCTGGAACGGGCCGATGGGCGTCTTCGAGTGGCCCCGCTTCGCCGATGGGACGAAGGCGGTCGCCGAGGCGGTCGCGGCGGTGGACGGGTACACGGTCGTCGGCGGCGGCGACTCGGTGCGCGCGCTCCACGAGCTCGGGCTCGCAGGCAGCGTGTCCTGGGTCTCGACCGGCGGCGGCGCCGC
>JBBDMN010000077.1:0-6102 GCA_040878305.1 Gaiellaceae bacterium | reverse complement strand
GCGCGTCGAACCCTGGGAGCTGGTTCCGGTCCGCCATGCCGATGAGGAGGCCGGGCCCCTCGCGGTGGAAGTAGAAGCCGGTCGTGAAGTCGACGGTCAGCGGAATCTGCGCCGGGAGTCCCGCGACTGGGGCTGTCGTGACGACCTCCCGGAAAACCGGCTCGACCGGCAAGTCGACGCCTGCGGTGCGCGCAAGGTGAGGCGACCAGACGCCCGCGGCGCAGACGACCGCGCCGGTCTCGATCGTCCCGTCGTCAGTCACGACGGCCTTCACTCTCCCGGCGTCGGCCTCGATGGCTGTGGCCTCGGAACCCGTGATCACCGCCGCCCCGTGGGCGCGCGCTCCGGCCGCGTAGCCCTGTGCGACCGCTTCCGGGCTCGCGTGTCCGTCGAGGGGGCAGTACGTCGCCGCGAGGACGTCGTCGAGACCGGCGAGAGGTGACAGCTTCGCCGCTTCGGCGGGCTGGACGAGCCGACTCGGGACTCCGAGCCCGTTCTGGACCGCAACGCTCTCCTCGAAGACTGCTACGTCGTCGGGGCGATCGAGAAGAAACAGGTACCCGACCTGGTGGAAGTCGATCTCGCCGCCCGGCCGCTCGGCGAAGTGTGTGAACGCCTCGACGCTGCGCAGCCCGATCGCGATGTTGAGCGGGTCTGAGAACTGCGTCCTAATACCCCCGGCTGCGCGGCTCGTCGACCCGGAAGAGAGCGAGTCGCGCTCGAGCAGGCAGACGTCGACTCCGGCTTCCGCGAGGTGGAAGGCGATGCTCGTCCCGACAGCTCCGCCACCCACGACGACAACGTCTGCGCGCTCGGGAAGGGTGCTCATCGGCGAACGAGGTTCCTGAGAAAGAAGAGGAGATTCGCCGGACGCTCGGCGAGCCGGCGCATCAGGTACGGATACCAATCCGGGCCGAAGGGCGTCGCCACGAGCATCTTGTACCCCGCCGACGCGATCGAGCGTTGCAGCCCGGGACGCACCCCGTAGAGCATCTGGAGCTCGAAGCGGTCGCGACCGATGCCCTCGCGCTCTGCGAAAGCCTGGACGTCGCGGATGATCCGCTCGTCGTGGGTCGCGACGGCGACGTACGCACCACCTTCGAGCCCGCGCTCGACGAGGCGGATGTACGCCGCGTCGACGTCTCTCTTCTCCGGATACGCGATCGCGGCCGGCTCGAGGTACGCGCCCTTGACGATCCGCACGTTCGGCTCGAGCGGAAGGATGCGCTCGAGATCGTCGGGCGAGCGGTACAGATATGCCTGCAACACGACGCCGACGTTCTCATGCCCGGCCGCGCGCAGCCGCTCGTAGCTGCGAAGCGTGGGATCGACGAACGCCGACTGCTCCATGTCGATGCGGATGAACATGCCCAGCTCTTCCGCGTGTGCCGCGAGGCGTGCGAGGTTCGAGTACGCCGTCTCCTCGTCGAAGGAGAGGCCGAGATGCGTGAGCTTGAGCGCGACGTTCGCGCGCAGCTGCTCCGCCGCGAGCCGGTCGAGGATCTCCTCGTAGGCGGCCACCGCTGCGGCGGCCCCCTCCGCGTTCGGGATCTCCTCCCCGAGGAGCGTCGTGTTCGCGTGCAGCCCCGCCTCGTTGAGCTTTCGTAGGACGACGACGCACTCGTCCAGCGTCTCGCCGGCGACGAATCGCGCAGCGCCCAGTTGCATCCCGTAGCGACGCACGAGTCGCTGCAGGCCGGGGCTGTCCGCCGCGCGCAAGATCGCCGCTCGGAAGAACGCGGAAAGCGTCGCTGCGACGCTCAATTCAGCGACGGGTCGAGCGGCATGAGCGCGAGGACACCGAACGGGCCGCCCTTGCGGCGAAGCACCTCGCTCCAGAGGCCCTCGGGTTCGAGGGTAAAGACATCGTCGGGCATTGCCGGTTCGACGATCCAGGAACCCTCCTCGAGCTCTCCGTCGAGCTGCCCTGGCCCCCAGCCGGCGTAGCCGGCGAAGACGCGTGCCCGCCGGAGCTCTCCGAGCTCGTCGGGATCTACTTCGGAGGGGAGAAAGCCGACCGAGTCGAGCACGAGGGAACCGGCACGATCGGGATCCACGAAATCGGCGAGGACGACGATCGCCGAGGGCTGCACCGGCCCTCCGACATGAACCTGCTCGAGGCCGTCGACGATCGTGATGAGCTCGGGCACGGCTTCGTCGACGGTCGTCTCCGAGGAGCGGTTGAGCACGAGCCCGAGCGCGCCGTCCTCCGAATGCTCGCCGACGAGAACCACCGTGCGCCGGAAGTTGGGGTCGACGAGCGCAGGGCCGGCGATCAGGAGCTGTCCCTTCAGCGACTGCACGGGCATATCATCGCGGCATGGAAGGAGTCGCTCGCGAGATCCGTCTAGTTGCCCGTCCCCAAGGGTTTCCCGCCGAAGAGCTCTTCGAGGTCGCAGAGACGGCGATCCCCGATCCGGGCGAAGGTCAGCTCCTCGTCAGGAATGCGTATTTCTCCGTCGACCCGTACATGCGACCGCGGATGAACGACGTCCGCTCGTACGTCTCGCCGTTCACCCTCGGGGAGGCGATGACCGGTGGAGCGGTGGGTCGTGTCGCCACCTCGCGCCATCCTGGCTACACCGAAGGAGACTGGGTGCTCCATCCGCTCGGCTGGCGTGAGTGGGCGCTCTCGGACGGCTCGGGCGTGCGCAAGATCGATCCCTCGGGCACGCCAATATCCACCTCGCTCGGCGTGCTCGGCATGCCCGGCTTCACCGCGTACTACGGGCTCTTCGAGCTCGGGACTCCGAAGGAAGGGGAGACGGTTTTCGTCTCCGGCGCGGCGGGCGCGGTCGGGAGCGCGGCCGGTCAGATGGCGAAGATCGCCGGCTGTCGGGTCATCGGCTGTGCTGGATCGCCCGAGAAGGTCTCGTGGCTGCGTGAGCTCGGGTTCGACGTCGCCTTCAACTACCGCGAGTCCGCTTTGCGCGAAGCTGCGGCGGACGGCATCGACATCTATTTCGACAACGTCGGCGGGGATCAGCTGGAGGCTGCGATCGGCGCCCTCCGAAAGCACGGCCGCGTCGTCGCGTGCGGCTCGATCTCCCGGTACAACGACGTCGAGCCGGCTGCCGGGCCGCGGAACATGTTCATGGTCGTCACGAAGCGGCTCCGCATCCAGGGCTACATCATCAGCGATCACTACGACCGCTTCCCGGAGTTTCTCGCTCGCGCGCAGGAATGGGTGCGCGACGGGCGTCTTCGCTACCAGGAGACGGTAATCGAGGGCATCGAGAACGCTCCTCGCGCTTTTCTCGGCCTGCTCCGCGGCGAGAACCTGGGGAAGATGCTCGTCAAAGTCGGCCCTGACGACTCGTTGGCGCGCTCCTAAAGGGCTATGCGTTGCGTCGAGAGGTGTGATAGGAACACGCCATAGAAGGAACCCACGAGAGCGGCGGGGTCGGGGGGCGACTGCGCATGGCACGGCGCAGCGCCGGCCTGACCCAGAAGCAGCTCGCCGAAGCGCTCGAGGTCGAGGCGATCACAGTGTCGCGCTGGGAGCGCGGGATAACCTCGCCGTCGCTGCCCAGGCTACGACGCATCGCAGCGCTCACCGAGACGACCGTAAGCGACCTCGTCCGTGCGTCGGACGCAGCCTCGTCTCAGGCGGTCGAGCTGGCTGCGCTCAGGGAAGAGTTGGCAGAGACGCGAGAGCTCGTCAATCGGGTCGCCCGGGCACTCGAGCGGCTCGCTCCTCCCAGATCGAATCCCGGCCCGCTTCGTTCGTCGCGAGAGTCTGAGCTGCACTAGCTCGCAAGTCTGAAGTGCCGCTCGCGTGATCTCGGCCGCGGAGAGATTCGAGGCGTCCGCTTCGCGGCGGTCCGCCCTAGCTCACGTCAGTCTTCTCGGGTTCCTCGCTCGCCCGAGGTGTCGCCGACGACAAGTCGGAGTCGTCCTCGACTTCCTTCTCGGGCGACACCGGGGGCGGCTCCCTCGAGCGCTGCGATCGTCTCGGTCAGCGACGAGCGCAGTCCCTCGAGCGTAAGAGTCTCGAGCTGAACCACGTGCTCCCACGAGAGTGCGAGCCTCGATCCTTCCGGGGTCGCGCGGATCCGGCCGACCCTTCCGTCGTAGAATTGGACGAATTCGACCGGCTCGCCGGTGCGCCAGGCTTCTTCGTAGTACGGTCGAAACAGCGGCTCCGAGTCCGGGAAGCACTCCCATAGGTCTCGTCCGAGCAGCGAACCGAAGCGTGTCGGCGCAGCAGAATGAACCTCGACGATCCGATAGTCCTCGTCGAGCATCAGATAGGGGACCGCATCCACCGCGACGGCCACGGCAGAGACCATCTTAGAGGTCTGGGCGCTCACGGAGGAAGTTCTCGAGCATCCGCGACCCGGTGGGTGTGAGCACGCTCTCAGGGTGGAACTGGACGCCCTCGATCGGGTGCTCGCGGTGGCGCACCCCCATCACCTCGCCGTCGTCGGTGCGCGCGGTCACGTCGAGCTCCGCCGGCACGCGAAGGGCGGCTAGCGAGTGGTAGCGACCCGCGTCGAGCGTAGTCGGAAGCCCGGCGAAGATCCTTTGGCCGTCGTGTTGGATACGGCTTGCCTTCCCATGCAGAAGCGCTCTCGCCTGCCCGATCTCCCCGCCGAAGGCCTCGACGATCGCCTGATGCCCGAGGCAGACGCCGAGGGTCGGAATCGTCGGACCGAGGTGGAGAATCAACTCCAGGGAGCGTCCGGCGCCCGCGGGGCGGGCAGGTCCCGGAGAGACGACGAGCCGATCGGGTGCGAGCTTCTCCGCTTGCGCGGGCGTGATCGAGTCGCTCTGCCGGACGACAACCTCGGCACCGAGCTCCTCGAGGAGGTGGACGAGGTTGTAGGTGAACGAGTCGTAGTTGTCGACCATCAGGACGCGCACGAGCCGAGTGTAGGCTGACCGTATGGCGCGCTCGGTGATCGTTTCCGCCGTTAGAACGCCGTTCGGCCGTCTCGGCGGGGGGCTCGCGCAGATGCCAGCGACCAAGCTCGGGGCCGTCGCGATCCGCGCAGCGCTCGAGCGCGCCGGCCTCGAAGGCGCCGAGGTCGAGTACGTGATCATGGGGCAGGTGCTGCAGGCCGGCGCGGGTCAAGCTCCCGCTCGCCAGGCCGCGGTCGGGGCAGGGATTCCCAAAGAGGTTCCGGCTGACACGATCAACAAGGTCTGCGCCTCCTCGATCCGCGCGATCGAGATCGCCGATCTGATGATCCGCGCCGGCGGTCACGAGCTCGTGGTCACAGGCGGGATGGAGTCGATGTCGAACGCGCCCTATCTTCTCCCGAAGGCGCGCTTCGGCTACCGGCTCGGGAACGGCGAGGTGATCGACCACATGGTCTTCGACGGGTTGACATCCACCTTCGACGGTCTCCACATGGTCGCGCAAGCCTCGAAGGTGTCGCGTGAGCTCGGGATCTCTCGCGAGGAGCAGGACGAGTGGGCGTACCGCTCGCACCAGCGGGCCGCCGCCGCGCAGGACGAGGGGCGCTTCGACGACGAGATCGTCCCCGTGGGCGATGTCGTCGCTGACGAGGGCGTCCGCCGCGACACGACTCTCGAGAAGCTCGCGTCGCTCCAGCCCGTGTTCGACCCGGAGGGAACGACGACCGCGGGCAATGCGCCGGGCGTGAACGACGGAGGTTCCTGCGTCGTCGTCTGCTCAGAGGAGTTTGCGGCGCGGCGGGGCGTCGAGCCGCTAGCGACGATCCTCGCGCAGGGCTACGTTGCCGACGACTATGCGTATCTCGCGCGTACTCCGGCACGCGCCGGCGAGCAGGCGCTGGCGAAGGCCGGGAAGTCGATCGGTGACGTCAGGCGCGTGGAGATCAACGAGGCATTCTCCTCGGTCGCGAAAAACTCGACGCGGATGCTCGGCGCCGACGAGTCGATCGTGAACGTCAACGGCGGCGCGGTGGCACTTGGGCATCCGATCGGAGCGTCGGGTGGGCGCATCGTGTCGACGATGATCCACGAGCTCCGGCGAGAAGGCGGCGGACTCGGGCTCGCGGCGATCTGCTCGGGCGGCGGCCAGGGCGACGCGTTGTTGATCGAGGTCGAACATCAGGCCAAGTAACAGACTGTTACTTGGCGCAAGACCAGAATCCGCTCGCGCGGATTCCG
>JBBDMN010000076.1:0-1187 GCA_040878305.1 Gaiellaceae bacterium | reverse complement strand
GCGAGCACCCAGACCGCGAGCGGGCGGTCGCCCGCGTAATGCACCGAGATGTAGTCGGCCAGCATGCGCCCCGAGACCGTGTTCGGCATCCACTCCAGCTGCATCGTCTGTGCCGAAAGTCGCCGGGGCGGGAAGAAGCCCGCCGGTCGGCCCACTGTGCCTGCCCGCGATTCGGTGAGCTCGACGTCGATACCGCCGGGACGAACGACGTGGTAGACGATGGCGACGCTTCCGCTCACGGGATGGATGCCGATAGCGGGCAAGAACGCGTTCCGTCCAGACGTCACCCTCGACGGAGGGGTCCAGGAGCCGCCGTCCACGGACGTCGCCACGACCGCGTCGTTCGCGGAGCAGCCGGCGTTGAAGCGGCAATCGTGCCACGTGACCCATACCCGCCCCACAGCATCGACGTCTGCAGACGGCAAGGGGAAGAAGCGGAGCCCGCGAATCGGGCGAACCTGGAGGTCCGCCACCAGCGTCGGCGCGCCGAAGCTCAGTGCTCCGTCAGACGACACCGACGACCCGATGCGGTTGCTGGACCAGAGGAACACGACGACCAGCTCGCCCGCCGGCCGGATCACGGGAAACGCGCCGACCGCGTCCGTGACCGGGATTCCAACCGGCGTAGACCAGGTCTGGCCCCCGTCCGTCGACGACACCACAGCGAGGCGATCGCTTCGCAGGGTGTCCGTGTACACGAGATAGCAGCGACCCCGATGAGGGCTCGAGACGCTGTTGTCGCAGGCGATCCAGCTCTTGTCGAAGGTGATGCCGGCTGTCGAGGAGTCCGCGATCGCCGTGATCGGGTTCCCCCAGGTGAAGCCGTCGGGCGAGCGGCTGACCGTCAGTCGCGTTGTCTGGCCCTCGAGCGCGAGCGTCGAGATCAGCCAGGTCTCGCTCGCGGCGTCGTAGGCGACAACGGGGTCGCTCGCGCGCTCGTGCGGTCCGGCGGGGACGCTCTCCCGTGTGAGCCCGGGCAGGAGACCGCTTCGCCACGTTCGGCCGTCGTCCGAGGAGACGGAGAAGCCGATGTTGTCCGCTGCACCGCTGAACCTCCGCCCGACCTGGAAGGTCGCGACGGTCGTACGTCCCACCGTGAAGCTGTCCGGCTCGACCTCGGACTCGTGCTGAGCGTCGGCGCCCGTGTACGGGTCGCGCGACAGCCGGCGGCCGACGAGCTCGCAGTC
>JBBDMN010000075.1:0-6159 GCA_040878305.1 Gaiellaceae bacterium | reverse complement strand
CCCCCCCCCCCCCCCCCCCCCCCCCCCCCCCCCCCCCCCCCCCCCCCCCCCACGTGCCGGGCTACGATCGCGCGATGCGCTTTCCTGTCGTCCTCTTCGATCTCGACGGCACGCTGATCGACTCGGGGCCGATCATCCTCGCCTCGATGCAGCATGCCGTCCGGCACGTGCTCGACCGCGAGATCGCCTACGAGGAGCTTGCCGCGACGGTCGGGGGCCAGGGCCTCGTCTCGCAGATGCAGGAGCTCGATCCTGACCGCGTGGACGAGCTCGTCGAGGTTTATCGCGAGCACAACGATCCGCTCCACGAGACGCTCGAGGCGTTCGAGGGCATGATTGACCTCCTTCCTCGGCTGCGAGCGGAGGGAAGAAGGCTTGGCATCGTGACGGCCAAGCGGCACCGGACCGTCGCCCTTGCGTTTGACCGCTTCCCCTGGCTCGCGGAGCAGTTCGAGGTCGTCATCGCACACGAGGACACCGACCGGCACAAGCCGGAGGCCGATCCGGTGCTCGCCGCGCTCGAGCGGCTGAGTGCCGAGCCACCGCAGGCCGCGTACGTCGGCGACTCGCCGTTCGACATCCAGGCCGCCAAGGCGGCAGGTGTATTCGCGGTCGGGGTCGCCTGGGGCGGCATCCACTCCGACGAGCGGCTGCTCTGGGAGGAGCCCGACGCCTTCGTTCGCTCGCCCGAAGAGCTTCTCGGTGTCGTCTAGGAGCAAGAAGGCGACTCCGGCGGGCCGCGCTGACGAGCTTCGGCGGCTCGTCGCGCACCACAACTACCGCTACCACGTGCTCGATGACCCGGAGCTTTCTGACGCCGCCTACGACGTCCTCTACGACGAGCTAAAGACACTCGAGGAGGCGCATCCCGAGCTCGTCACTCCCGACTCAGCCACCCAACGGGTCGGCGCGCCACCTGCCGAGGGCTTCCGCAAGGTCGCGCATCTCTCGCCGATGGGCTCGCTCGAGAAGGTCACGACCGCGGAGGCGCTCTCGAAGTGGGCCGACGACGTTCGCAAGCGACTCGGAACCAACGAGCCGGTCGCGTACGTGCTGGAGCCGAAGATCGACGGGTCTGCCATCTCGATCGTCTACGAACGCGGCATCTACGTTCGCGGCGCGACGCGCGGCGACGGCCTGCGCGGCGAGGACGTGACCGCGAACCTGCGCACGCTCGACGCGGTTCCGCTGCGCATGCTTCTGCCCGCCCGGGAGAAGCCGCCGGACGTCCTCGAGGTGCGCGGCGAGATCTACTTTCCGCTCCAGGGCTTCAAGCGCTTCAACGAGGCCCAGATCGCTGCCGGGCGAATGCCGGCGCCGAACGCCCGGAACGCAGCGGCGGGGTCGTTGCGCCAGCTCAATCCGGCGGTGACGGCAGAGCGGCCGCTCTCGATCTACGTCTACGGGGTCGGAGTCACGAGCGGTGCCGCTCCCGGCACGCAATGGGAGACCCTCATCTGGCTGCGTGAGCGCGGCTTCCGGACGAATCCGCATGCCGCGCGCGTGGAGTCGATCGAGGAGGTCGCCGAGGCATGCGCTGCGTGGGAAGCGCGGCGAGGCGAGCTCGACTACGAGATCGACGGGATCGTGATCAAGGTCGACTCCTTCGTGCAGCAGGAGACCCTCGGCTCCCTGCACGAGCGGCCGCGGTTCGCGCGCGCGTACAAGTGGGCACCGACGACCGCGGTCACGCGGCTACTGAAGATCCACGTGCGCGTCGGGCGCACGGGCGTGCTCAACCCGCTCGCCGAGCTCGAGCCCGTCCAGGTCGGAGGCGTCACCGTTTCCAGCGCAACCCTGCACAACGAGGACGACATCCGGCGGAAGGACATCCGGGTAGGCGATCTCGTCATCGTCCAGCGCGCCGGCGACGTGATCCCGCAGGTAGTCGGGCCCGCGGGCGAGCACGAGCCGGGGACGAAGCCGTGGAGGATGCCCAAGCGTTGTCCTCTCTGCAGGACGGACATCGTGAAGCCCGAGGGCGAGGTGATGCACCGCTGCCCGAATCGCGCCTGCCCCTCGCGCGGCCTCGAGACGCTCTACCACTGGGTTGGGGCGGCGATGGACATCGAGAGCGTCGGCGGCAACACGATCAAGAAGCTCTGGGACGAAGGTCTCGTGCGCTCGCTGCCAGACCTCTACCGGGTGACCTCCGAACAGCTGGAAGCGCTCGAGGGATACGCTGAGATCTCCGCTGGACGCGCAATCGACTCGATCCAGCGTTCGAAGGAGCAGCCCTTCGCGCGCGTGCTCTTCGGTCTCAACATCCCGAAGGTCGGCTGGGTGATCGCCCGCTCGCTCGCCCGCCACTTCGGCTCGGTCGATGCGCTCATCGCGGCGAGCCAGGCTGATCTGCAGGAGGTCGAAGGCGTGGGGCCGGACCGGGCGGTGCTCATCGCCGAATGGTTCTCGGACGAGGAGAACCGCGCGCTCGTCCAGGAGCTTCGCGGCCTCGGGGTGCAGATGATCTCCGGCGAGGTGGAAGGGCCAGCCGAGGGACCGCTCACGGGCCGCCAGTACGTGATCACGGGGACGCTCGAGGGTCTCAAGCGCGAGGAGGCGAAGGCCGCGCTCGAGGCGCTCGGGGCGAAGGTCTCCGAGTCGGTGTCGGGCAAGACTTCGGGTGTGATCGTCGGCGAGAGCCCCGGCTCGAAGGCCCAGAAGGCGAAGACGCTCGGCGTCCCGGTGCTCTCCGAGGACGACCTCCGCGAGCTCCTACGAACGAGCTAGAACCCTCACGAACCGGTCCTGAGCCTCGCGGGCGGACCAGTACGGCACGGGAGAGCCGTTCTGGACGATTGCGAAGACATACCGGCGTCGGACGAAGCCGGCGAGGGCGGACGCGACGCTCGTCGTTCCGGTCTTGGCTATCACCCGTCCGCGGGTCGACCGCCGATCAAGCCGGCGCTTCAGCGTTCCGGAGACTCCGGCGACCGCGAGGGAGGTGACGAACGCGTCGCGCATCGCGGGATCGGCTGCGCCGATACGCAGGATCGCGACCAGGGCCCGCGCAGTCAGGCGGTCGAGCCGCGAGAGCCCCGACCCATCGGCGATGAGCACGCCTGCCACCGGCACACCAGCTGCGACGAGCTCCTCACGCACGACCCTGGCCCCGGCGACGGTCGACCCGCGGCGTGCCATGCTCGCGCCGAGCTCCTTGAGCAGCATCTCGGCGACGAAGTTGTCGCTTTCGCGGTTCATCTCCCGGACGATGGTGGCGAGCGACTCCGAGAGATCGAGCGCGAGGGGCAGTACCTCGACGGGAGCGCGGCCGGCACCGGATCCTCCCGCGACGGCGACGCCGCGTCGGACGAGAGCATCCCGGAAGACTTTCGCCGCCGTGGCCGCCGACCCGTTTGCCCCTGCGACTGCGATGTCGTCCACCGAAAGCGCGGACAGCGGACGCGACTCGACACCGAGGAACCCCGGCTTCCAGCCCGGAGCCGTTCGACTGTCGTCGAAGTGGCGCTCGTCCCCGACGACTCGGCCCGTGACGCGCCTGATCCCCCAGGCCTTCACGTCACGCGCTAGGGCATCGAGATCGGCCGGTGTGAGGGTCGGGTCGCCGTAGCCGACGAGGAAGAGATCGCCGCGCCAGACCGGTCCGTCGAGCTCTCCTCCGCCGGCAACCTCCGTGCGAAACCGATAGCCCGAGCCGAGGAGCCGCAGCGCGGCGAAGGAGACCGCGAGCTTCTCGGCCGAAGCGGGTGCAAGCGCGCGGCGGGCGTTGGCCTCGTAAACGACCTGCCCGGTCTCGAGGTCGATCGCGAGCGCGGCGGTGCGGCTCGCGGCCACCCCCGGTGTCGCCAGCGCCCGCTCGAGCGCGGCCGCGAGACCGGGAGATGCAGCCTGGGTGGGGCCTGCCGTCGACGCCGCCAGCAACGCCGCCGCGAGGACGATCACGAGCAGTGCAATGCACAACCGCATCAGAGAGCTTTGTAGCTGACGTCCCCGACAGCCGAGCGGAAAGGAAGCCTCGCCGAAAAGTCCGTCGCGTAAGCGCGTCGGACTTTTCGGCGCTAGCGTCGGACTCGTCGGCGCTGTTAGCGGTGGATCGTGATGACCACGGTCTTGCGGCCCCAGTTGCGCGCCTGCGCGTCGCTCGCCATCCAGAGATCGATGATGCGGCCCTTGATCGCGGTACCCACATCTGCAGCGACGGCGTTGCCGTACCCCGGGACGAAAAGACGTGTGCCGAGAGGGATCAGCTCCGGATCGACGGCGACGATCCCCTTCCGGACCGGCAGGCCGCTCGCCGTCTGTCCCGGCAGGTGGTACGCGACCGCGTCCACGCGCAGGCGGTACGAGGGAGCCTTGGCTCCGCTCGCCGGAAAGGCGCTCGTCCAGAGAACGGCACCCAGGACCGCCGCAAGAACGAATCCCCACCTTCGTGTTCCCCTCAGCACGAAGAGGGGACCCTAACAGGGTCGGAGCAAAGGTGCCTCTTTGCAGAGATTTTGAGTTCTGTTGCCGGTTGCAGGCATCCGGTGAGGCTGCTAGTGTCCCCGCCTTGTGACGGGCACGACCGCCACTGGCGGGTCTGTTCGGTGTCGAAGCAGGGTCGGACTTGGGGGCTCGACCACCGGATGGACGCCAAGAATCATTCTCGTCGCGGCACTCGCCGTGGGGCTGCTGCTTGCCGCCGGTTCGGCCTCTGCTGATCCGGACATCAAGTCGAAGCGCGAGCAGGCCGAGGCGATCATCGCGGAGGTTCAGAACCTCGACGCGAGCCTCGCTGTCACGATCGAGTCGTACAACTTCGCGAACATCGAGCTCGACCGGCTCGAGGGCGAGCTCGAGCAAAACGCGCGTCACCTGGTCGCGGCACGGAAGAGCCTCAACGTCGCGCAGGCTCGCATCGCCGAGCGTCTCCGCGACCTGTACGTAAACGGGGACGGCGACTCGACGCTCGAGGTGCTCCTCGGCTCGCAGAGCCTCGACGACATCATCGCGAGGCTGGATGCGATCGAACGCGTCTCGAGCCAGGACGCGAGCATCCTGGCGGAGGTCAAGCAGTATCGGCGTGAGGTTCAGACGCGGCGTGCGAACCTGAAGGACGCAAGGGTCAAGCAGGTGCAGGTCGTCGCCGACCGCGCGGCGCAGCAGCGCTCGATCGAAGGCCGCCTCGCCGAGCGGCAACAGCTCCTCGCTTCGGTCAAGGACGAGATCGCCCAGATACAGGCAGAGGAGCGGAGGCGTCAGGCGGCGTTGGTCGAGCAGGCGCGCATTCGGCTCGAAGCCCAGCAGCTGGCCGCCCTGCAAGCGGTGGAGGAGGCGGCAACAGCCGCCCTAACAGCCCCGATCGCGGACACGACCTACGTACCGATTCTCACGGCTCCGCCTCCCGACGGGACCAAGGCCTCGCAGGTCATTTCGGTAGCAATGCAGTACCTCGGGGTGCCCTACGTCTGGGGTGGCTCGAGCCCGTCGACCGGATTCGACTGCTCCGGCCTCACGTCGTACGTGTTCGCGCAGATCGGGATCTCGTTGCCCCACCACGCGGCCTCGCAGTTCAACTACGGCACGCCTGTCTCGCGCGAAGATCTTCAGCCCGCCGACCTCGTCTTCTTCAACGGGCTCGGCCACATGGGCATGTACATCGGCGGCGGCCAGTTCATCCATGCGCCGCACACCGGCGACGTCGTAAAGATCTCGAGCATCTACGAGGGCTGGTACGCGTCGACCTGGGTCGGCGGGCGCCGCATTCTCTAGCAGCCAGCTTTCGCCCATCGGCGCTTTGACGCACCTCGCAGCGAAGCGGAGGAGGGCTTCCGGCTCCAGCGGCACCCGAACGAGTTGGATCAGGCGCGAGGGTGCAACCCAGCCAGAATGACCGTGACGAGCCGGCGGACCGCGGCCTTGGACGGCAGGCTGCTGGCTGCTGTGAGGGCGTGGAGGCAGTAGCTCGCGAGCTCGTCGGGCGCGACATCATCCCGGAGGTCGCCGGTCTCTGCGCCCTCGCTCAGCAGGTCTCGGATGAAGTCGCGGAGGTGGTGCTGCGCTCGGGCGACGTGCTCACCTCGATGCAGGAGTGCCGCGAGTTCGGTGCCGTGGTGCTCGTGCTGAATCAGCGCGTAGGCCTCGAGCACGGCTTCGAGCCGCTCGCCGGCGTCGCCAGCTTGGTCCCGGACCTCGGCGAGATATTCGAGGTGGCCGGTG
>JBBDMN010000074.1:0-1197 GCA_040878305.1 Gaiellaceae bacterium | reverse complement strand
TTCGTCCTCATCTAGGGGCTTGATGTGAAAACCACATACACCGCGGCCGCAAAGCGGACGCCTTCAGGGATTTTCGCGCGACCAGCATCCGCGCTCGCGGATGCTGGTCTGGCGCACAACTAGGCCGATGTCGTTCCTTCCACTAGCGCAAGAGGAGACCTCCGGGGGGCTGATCGACGTCGTCCCTGGCTTGATGATCTGGACGCTGATCTGCTTCGGGATCACGTTCTACGTCCTCAAGCGGTTCGCCTTCGCGCGCATCCAGAAGGGGATCGAAGACCGGCGAGATCGCATTCGCAAGGCTGTCGAGGACGCCGACCAAGCACGCAGCGAGGCGCGCGACCTACTCGAGCAGCACAAGCAGCTGATGGGCCAGGCGAAGGGCGAGGCGGCGGGCATTCTCGCGGAGGCGCGCAAGGTCGCCGACGCGCAGGTCGAGCGGGTGAAGCAGGAGTCCGAGGTCGAGCGGCAGCGCCGCCTCGAGGAGACGAAACGTCAGATCGAGGCGGAGACCAAGCGCTCGCTCGACCAGATCCGCTCGGAGGTCGCCGACCTGACCCTCGCGGCGACCGCGCGCGTCACCGGCAAGGTCCTCGACGCCGAAGATCAGCGCCGCCTGATCGACGAGGCCATCGCCGAGCTCGACTTCTCCGCTCTGGAGAAAGAAACCGCCTGAGAGTGGCAGTCGCCCATCGCATGTACGCCCGCGCGCTTTTTCAGGCGGCGCGGGAGGAGGGGAAGCTCGAGGAGATCGCCTCCGACCTCGCGGCCTTGGCAGTGGCGGTCGACGAGGTGCCGGAGCTACGCGCGTTTCTCCGCAACCCGCAGATAGAGCCGGCCGGCAAGGCCTCCGTGCTCGACGAGATCTCTGCCGGTGCAGACGAGCTGGTCCGCAACTTCGTCCGGCTCGTCGCCGAGAAGGGGCGCGCGGGCGAGCTCGTCGAGATGAACGCCGAGCTCGACGCCCTCGTTGCCCAGGCGCAGAATCGTCTCGCCCTCGAGATGACGACCGCCCACGAGCTCTCCGACGAGGAGGCTCGATCCATCGTCGAAACGATCGAGAAGGCGTCCGGCCGGACCGTTGAGGCCACCCGCTCGGTCGATCCCAGCCTCGTCGGCGGGATCGTCCTCCAGGTCGGATCCTTCCGCGCGGACGGCAGCGTCCGCGGCCGGCTCGAGCGCCTCCGCCAAGAGCTA
>JBBDMN010000073.1:0-6167 GCA_040878305.1 Gaiellaceae bacterium | reverse complement strand
CCGCCGACCCCGGAGACGATCAGCATCATCACGACCGAGAGCGGGTCGACGAGGATCTCGAGGCCGACCTCGAAGTCGCCTGCCGCGAGCCAGGTGTACGCGGTCGAGAGGTGCTCGCGTTCCTCCGCGTCGCGTCCCCACAGCCCGAGCAGGGCGACGAGCGCCCCCGCGAAGGCGACGAATGTCGTCAGCGTCGAGATGTAGCCGGCGAGCCGCCGCGAGATCCACGGTCCGCCGAGCGCGATCGCAAGCGCGCCGCCAAGCGGCGCGAGCAGGCAGACCCAGGCTCCCGCGATCATCGACTAGCCTCTGAGCGCGCTTGCTTGGTCGACGTCGAGGGCGATGCCCCGGCGAGCCATCGCGACGATCAGGCCGAGGCCGATCGCGACCTCCGCGGCCGCGACTGCCATCACCGCGAGGGCGAAGATCTGACCGTCGAGATTTCCCTGCTGACGCGCGAAAGCGATCAGCGTCAGGTTCGCCGCGTTCAGCATGATCTCGAGGGAGAGCAGGACGATGAGCGGGCTCCGCCGCAGCATCACCCCCAAAGCCCCCGTGCCGAACAGCATTGCGGCCACGATCAGGTACCAGCCAGGTCCCGGTCCGCTCACGCGCGCCGCCCCTCGCCGGCTCCGGCTCCCGCCCGGCAGGTTTTCGGGGTTGAGAGCCGGGCTCCGCCGGCGCCTGACGCCGCTCGCGGCAGGCGAAACCTCCGCGACGCTCCTAGCGACGCAGCGCTCTCCGGGCCCGTATTACTCATACTGTGCCCTCCGGCCCCGCACCGCGAGCGGCGCCCGAGGCACGTGCGGGCATCCCGGCAGCCTCTTTCTCGCGCGTCGTGCCCAACACGACGCCGCCGATCGCCGCGACGAGGAGCACGATCGAGGTGATCTCGAACGCGAGCAGATGGTCGGTGAGGAACAGCTCTCCAATCGCCGCCGGGCTGCCGAAGGAGTTGGAGACCTCGGCCGGCTCGTTCAGATTGTCACCCCACGCGAGCCCGAGGACGACCACGACCTCGACGAGCAGCGCGACCGCCGCGACGACCGCAGCCGTCCGTAGCAGCGGCGGGCCGCCGGCCCAGGGTGCGTCCGCGCGACCGCCGAGATACGCGATGACGAAGACGAACATCACCATCACCGCCCCGGCGTAGACGAGGACCTGCGCCGCGGCGAGGAATTGCGCAGCCAAGAGCAGGTACAGGACGGCGAGCGAAGCGAGATTCCCGATCAGGGCGAGCGCAGAGTAGAAGGGGTTGTTGAGGCTGACGACCGCGACCCCACTTCCGAGGCACGCGCCGGCGGCGAGGAACCACACGACCCAGACGAGGAAATTGCCCACGCCGCTCTCAGCTCCGCGTCTTGTAGGACGGCTCAGGCGTGTCGTAGAGCTTGGGATCTGCGACTGGCACACGCTTGATCGGCTCCGCGAGGAGCATGTCCTTGGTGTAGATGAGGTCGTCGCGCGAGTACTCGGCAATCTCGAACTCGTTCCCGAGAGTGATCGCATCGAACGGGCACGCGAGCTCGCAATAGCCGCAGAAGATGCAGCGGCTCATGTTGATCTCGTAGATGCGCGCGTAGCGCTCGCCGGGCGAGACGCGGTTGCCTGGGGTGTTCTCCTCGGCCACAACGCGGATGCAGTCGGCCGGGCAGGCTGCCGCGCAGAGCGAGCAACCGACACACTTCTCCATGCCGTTCTCGTGCTTCCACAATCGGTGCCGCCCGCGGAAGCGCGGGTAGACGGGCCGTTTGTACTCCGGGTACTGCTGCGTGATCGGCTTCCGGAAGATCTGCCGGAACGTGACCCCGAACCCCTTGAGCGTGCCGAAAGGCTGAGGACTCATGACGCCACCCCTACCCAGGACCGGGTCACAGCCACACCACGAAGATCGCCGTCACGATCGCGTTCAGCGTCGCGACAGGGAGGAGCACCTTCCACCCGAAGCGCATTAGCTGGTCGTAGCGGAGCCGCGGCAGCGTCGTCCGCATCCAGATGAAGACGTAGAGCAGGATCAGGAGCTTGAGGATGAACCAGATCGGGCCGAGCCACGTCGGTCCATCCCAGCCGGGTCCGTGCCAGCCGCCGAGGAAGAGGGTGATGCAGAGTCCCGACAGCGTTATGAGGTTGATGTACTCGCTCATCGAGAAGAGCCCGAAGCGCATCCCTCCGTACTCGGTGTGGTACCCGGCCACGAGCTCCTGCTCGGCCTCGGGGAGGTCGAACGGAGCGCGCGCGGTTTCGGCGGTGCCGGCGAGCAGGAAGACGATGAGCCCGACGAATTGGGGCACCGCGTACCAGAGCGTGTCTTCCTGGGCCGCGACGATCTCCGTCAGCGAGAGCGTTTTCGCCATGATCACGACCCCGAGCACCGAGAGCGCGAGCGAGACTTCGTAGGAGACGAGCTGCGCGCAGGTGCGCATCGCTCCGAGGAGCGCGTACTTCGAGTCGGACGACCAGCCGCCGAGGATGAAGCCGTACACCCCGACGGAGCCGACGGCGAAGATCAGGATCAGCGCGATATCGACGTCCGCGACCTGCCCCGGAATGTAGACGCCTGCGACCGTCCAGCCCGGCCCGAAGGGGATCACCGAGAACGTCACGAGTGCGGTGAACGCGGCGAGAAAGGGGGCGAAGACGTAGAGGCGGTCGACCGCCGCGGCCGGGTAGAAGCTCTCCTTGTTCAGCAGCTTCAGCAGGTCGGCTATCGGTTGGAGAAGGCCGTACGGCCCCACGCGGTTCGGCCCGTAGCGGAGCTGCATCCGTCCCATCACCTTGCGCTCGGCGAGGGTGAGGTAGGCGAAGGTGACGAGCACGAGGTTGATGATCACGAAGGCCTGGATCAGGCTGACGTACCACTCGACCTTCATGACGCTCTCACCACCTCGACCGAGGCGTGCAGGTCCTCTGCGTGCTCGTCGGCGACACGAGCGATACCCTCGACGAGCTTCCGGTTGACACGCGCACGCAGCTCGACCGAGGTGCCGTTCGAGCGCACGAGCACCGGGTCGCCGGACGAAATCCCGCGTCGGTCGGCATCGGCGGCTGCGAGCTCGACCTCGCGCTCGGGGCGCAGGAACGCGAGCTCGGGCACACGCTCAACAGCAGGGCCCGCCAGGAGCGGGCGATAGCGTTGCAGCCGCAGCTCATCGATGAGGTGCCCTTCGATGTGCGCTGAGGAAGGTGCTGCCTCCGGCGTCGCAGCCGGCTCGGGTGTCTCATATGCGTGCCGTGCGGGAAGCGGTGCGTGGAGCCCGAGGTCGTCGAGCGAGAGGTCGCTGAAGAGGTGCTGCGAGAGCTCGGCGAACACGGGCGCGGCCTGCGACGCTATCTCGACTCCGAAGCGGCTAGCCAGTACGGAGATCCAGGTGAGCTCGTCCGGGCAAGGCGGCTGAACCGTTCGGCGCAAGCGCTGGAGACGACCTTCGAGGTTCGTCGTCGTGCCCTCGCGCTCGAGGGCCCCGGTCGCGGGCAGGATGAGGTCGGCCCAGCCGCCCGCGAGCTCGTGGAACATCGTCAGCACGATGACGCGCTCAGCCTGCTCGGCCAGAGCACGAACGCTCGGGTCGGCGGCCGCGCCGTCGCCCGAGACGACAAGTACCCCGATCGCACGGGGAGGCGTCTCGTCCTCGTCGGCGGCAACCGCCCAGGCAGCCGCCACACCGCGCGCGTTCGGAGCCGCGGGCAGGTGGAAGGCGCCGGAGCCGGCCTTGCTCTCGAACCCGAGCGCGTGAGCCAGCTCGGCGACTCTCGCGCCGCCTCCGCCTCCCGGCCCGGACCAGATGAGGACTGGGCGGTCGGA
Source organism: Gaiellaceae bacterium (assembly GCA_040878305.1). Taxonomy (GTDB): domain Bacteria; phylum Actinomycetota; class Thermoleophilia; order Gaiellales; family Gaiellaceae; genus GMQP-bins7. The sequence continues at coordinate 2,365 of JBBDMN010000073.1, read as the reverse complement.
GTCGCGAAGGCGCCTCCCGAGCTCGCTGTCCGGCTCGGCGAGCTCGCGGCAGAGCGCGGCTGCTCCGGCCGGCGGCGTTTGCGGCGCACCGGTGGGAGAGCAGACGACGACCTCGGCGCCGCGCCTCCGGGCTTCCTTGATCCAGAGGTCGACGATCGGAGCTCGCTCGACGACCGGATCGTCTCCGACGACGACGACGATCTCGGCGTCGGCGATCGCGGACAGGGGTAGCGAGAAGGCCTCGAGTGCGTTCGAGGTGGCCTCTGAGAGGACGGCCGAGTGGGCTCCGAGACCCTGGCGCAGAAGCCGGCCGAGCGCGTACGCGATCTCGGTCGTCTCCGAGCCTGAGAGTGCGGTCACGATCGAGCCTTCCGTGTCGCGCAGCATCTCCTCGGCGGCGTCGAGGGCATCGTCCCAGGAGATTTCCTCGAGTCCCTTCGGCCCTCGCCGGAGCGGCGTCGTTATCCGGTCACGAGCCCCGAGGTGCGGGTACGAGAAGCGCCCTTTGTCGCAGAGCCAGCCGCGATCGACCTGGGGGTGGTTGCGAGACAGGATCCGCTTGACCTTCCCCTCCCGGATCGTCGCCGACACGTTGCAGCCGACCCCGCAACCCGTGCACACGGTCGGCACGTTCTGGATCTCCCACGGCCTCCCGTCGAAGCGGTACAGGCTCGAGGTGAGCGCACCGACCGGGCAGAGCTCGATCACGTTGCCGGAGAACACCGAGCGGTAGGGCTCGTCCTCGAAGGTCGCGATCTCGGTGCGCGCGCCGCGGTTCCGCGCGATCAAGAGGCCGTCCTCGGCCACCTCTTCCGAGAACCGCGTGCAGCGGTAGCAGAGGATGCAGCGCTCGCGGTCGAGCGCGATCAGTGGGGAGACGGGGATCGGCTTGTCGAACGTGACCTTCGGGAAGGTCATGCGCGTATGCCCGGGCCCGTACCTGAACGTCAGGTCCTGCAGCGGGCACTCGCCGCCCTTGTCGCACACGGGGCAGTCGAGCGGGTGGTTGACGAGGATGAGCTCGAGCGTCGCCGACTGGCCGTCCGCGGCCTTCTCGGACGTTGCGGCTGTCCGGATGATCATCCCCTCCGAGACCGTGAGCGTGCAGCCCGCCTGCAGCTTCGGGATCCCTTCGATCTCTACGAGGCACATGCGGCAGGCGCCGATCGGCGGGCCGAGGCGCGGCTCGTAGCAGAAGACCGGGATCTCGATGCCCGCCGCAAGCGCGGCCTCGACGAGTCCGGTCGACCTCGGCACTTGGACGGCGCGGTCGTCGACGGTCAGGGAAACGAGCTCAGACATGTGCGACCTCGGGCAGGGGATGCAAGTGCTGGTCGATCGGGGCGAAGATGCTCTCGATCGAGCTCTCCCCCTCGAACGGGCAGCCGCGGCCGTCGATGTGCGCCTGGAACTCTGCGCGATACTTCTGCAGATAGCTCGAGACGGGGTATACGGCGAAATCGCCGAGCGCGCAGAGCGATTTCCCGAGCATCCGATCGCAGATGTCGTCGAGGAGGTCGAGGTCGGTCGCCTCGCCGCGCCCCTCCTCGATCTTCGTCAGGAGCTGGACGAGCCAGCGCGTTCCGACGCGACACGGGGTGCACTTTCCGCACGACTCGTGCATGTAGAACTGCTCGGCCCTGAGCGCGAGCTGCACCATGCAGCAGCGCTCGTCGACGACGATGATCGCTGCCGATCCGAAGAACGAGCCCGCGGCCTGGATCGAGTCGTAGTCCATCGGGGTGTCGATCTCGGAGGGTGTGAGCACGGGAACCGACGAGCCGCCCGGGATGACGGCCTTGAGCTCGTGTCCGCCTGTGACCCCGCCGGCGACGTCGTAGATCAGCTCGCGCAGCGTCGTTCCGAGTGGGCGCTCGTAGTTCCCCGGTTGGGCGACGTTGCCCGAGAGCGAGAAGACAGCGGTCCCGGGAGCCGAGGGAACGCCGATCTTGGCGAACTCCCCCGCGCCGAGCTCGATGATCTTCGGCACGAGCGCGATCGTGCTCACGTTGTTGATCTGCGTGGGTGCGCCGTACAACCCGTTAACGGGCGGAAACGGAGGCCGTGGCCGCGGCTGGCCTCGTTGGCCCTCGAGCGACTCGAGCAGGGCGGTCTCCTCCCCGCAGATGTAGGCCCCGGCGCCGCGGTGGAGGGCGATCGTCACGCCGCCGAGCAGGTCGGCCTTGCGTGCGTCCTCGAGAGCCGCACGCATCACCTCGAACTCGTGGAGGTACTCGCCCCGGATGTAGATGAAGATGCTCTGCGAGCCGATCCCGTGGGCGGTGATCAGGCAGCCCTCGATCAGGCGGTGGGGGGTGAAGCGCATCACGTCGCGGTCCTTGAACGCCCCCGGCTCCGACTCGTC
>JBBDMN010000072.1:0-6185 GCA_040878305.1 Gaiellaceae bacterium | reverse complement strand
GTCCGCGTCGAGCGCCTCGTTCACAAGGCTGTCCGCGAGCTCGTTGTGCTCGCGGCGCACGGCCGTGTAGGTCACGCGGTGAATCCGCCGTGCGATCCGCGAGGCGTCGAGGAAGAGCTCCTGGAGCGCGCGATTTTTGACCTTGTACTCGCCGCGCATCTGCTTCACGAGGAGCTCGGAGTCGGAGACGACCTCGAGGTCGTCCACTCCCACCTCCGCCGCTCGTTCGAGCCCCGCGACGAGCGCCGAGTACTCGGCGACGTTGTTCGTCGCCACACCGATCGTCTCGCCGCACGCGTCGAGCACGGTTCCGTCCTCGGCCTCCAGCACGAACGCGTACGCGGCCGGGCCGGGGTTTCCGCGAGATCCGCCGTCGGTGAAGAGCTTCGCCTTCACGCGTCGACGAGCGGATAGATGTCGTAGGCCGGTTCCTCGTACGGGTGCGAACGGCTGAGCGCAGCCACGGCCTCCTCGATCCGTTCAGCTGGTACGACCGTCTCGACGCGCAGCTCCGGAACGTGCTCCTCGCTCCCCCGCTCCCCAACCGCTGGGCTGGTGTCCTCGCCGGCGAGGAAGGTGCCCGTGCCCGCGGTGTACCAGGAGCAGCGCTCGTAGTCGCCGATCTTCCCGCCACCGGCCTCGAAGACCGCGTCACGCGTCGCTTCCAGCGCCTCCGCGGGCACGAACCAGACGAGCTTGACGTTGCTCAGATCTCGTCCTCAGGCGCCGCCTCGACACCTGAGTCCCCGGTGTTCGGCGTGCCTTTCGGCTCGATCAGCAGAATCTCTGCGCCCGCGTCCGAGCGCGGGCAGTGCTCGACGCCACGCGGCACCACGAACATCTCCCCCGGGCCGAGCTCGACATCGCGGTCGCGGAGCTGAATCGTCAACTGCCCGGAAACGACGAGGAAGAAGTCGTCCGTGTCGGGATGCGCATGCCAGACGAACTCGCCCTTGATCTTGCCGACCAAGATCTTGTTGTCGTTGTAGTAGCCGACGATCTTCGGTTGGAACACCTCGTCGACGACAGCGAGCTTCTCGGCGAGATTGACCTTCTCGCTCACGCGTTGTCGATCTGGGCCCGTTGCAGCGTTCCCGAGTAGTCCACGTAGACCGACTTCCACTCGGTGTAGACGTCGAGCGCTGCCTGACCGGCCTCACGGTGCCCGTTGCCTGTGTCTTTGACGCCGCCGAACGGGAGATGCACCTCGGCACCGGTCGTGCCTGCATTGACATAGGTGATTCCGGCTTCGAGGTCGCGCATCGCCCGGAAGGCGCGGTTGACGTCCTGCGTGAAGATCGAGGACGAGAGCCCGAAGCGGACGCCGTTCGAGACGCGAATCGCCTCGTCCGCGTCCCTGACGGGGATGAGTGCGGTCGTCGGGCCGAAGATCTCCTCCTGCGCGATCCGCATCCCGGGCTCGACGTCACCGAAGATCGTGGGCCGGTAGAAGAACCCTTTCCCGAGGTCGCCGTCGCGCGCGATCTCGCCGCCGGTGAGGAGCTTCGCTCCTTCGACGACGCCGATCTTGGTGTACGAGTGGATCTTCTCGAGCGCGCCCTCGTTGATCACCGGGCCGACGTCGGTCTCGTCCTCCCAACCCGCGCCGAGCGTGAGCTTCTCCGCCTCCGCGACGAGCCGCTTCGAGAGCGCGTCGTAGACCCGCTGGTGGACGATTACCCGGCTCGCGGCTGTGCAGCGCTGGCCGGACGTACCGAACGCGGACCACACGATCCCGTCGACGGCCAGGTCGAGGTCGGCATCGTCGAGGACGATGATCGCGTTCTTGCCGCCGAGCTCGAGGTGGATTCGCTTGAGGCCTTCGGCCGCGTTCCGCATGACCGTGACTCCCGTATCGCGTGAGCCGGTGAGGGTGATCACGGGGACATCGGGATGGCGCACGAGACGATCGCCGACTGCACCTCCTCCACCGTGCACGATATTGACGACGCCCTTCGGGACTCCGCACTCGTCGAGCAGCTCGACGAAGCGCTGGCCGAGCGCGGGAGTGTCGGTCGCCGGCTTGAAGACGACGGTGTTCCCGGAGACGAGCGCGGGCGTGATCTTCCACGATGGGATGGCGATCGGGAAGTTCCACGGCGTGATCGCGCCGACGACCCCGATCGGCATACGAACCGACATGTTGAACTTGTCGCGGAGCTCCGAGGGCGTGGTCTGCCCGAAGAGGCGCCGGCCCTCGCCGCCCATGTAGTAGCTCATGTCGATCGCTTCCTGCACGTCGCCGCCCGCCTCGACCTTGACCTTCCCCATCTCGTGGGCCATGAGGTCGGTGAGCTCGGCCTTGTGCTCGACGAGGAGCTGCGCGAAGCTGAAGAGGATCTCGCCGCGCTTCGGCGCCGGCACGAGCCGCCAGTCCTCGTATGCCTCCTTCGCCGCGGTTACCGCGCGGTCGACGTCGTCGGGCCCCGACTTGGGGAAGATCCCGATCAGCTCGCCGTCCGCCGGGCTCGTCGACTCGAAGGTCTCGCCGGAGGCGGCATCTACCCACTCGCCGCCGATGAAGTTCTGGAACGTCTTGGTCTCGGTGGTCGCCATGGCGCGATTCTAGAGGGCGAGGCATATCTCGCCCCGACGGACGGCCTCGCTTCGTAGGGGCCGGATACATCCGGCCCAGATCCTCGAGCGCTACCGCGCGACCGCGGGAACCACGCGCCCGCTTTCGTCGAGCTGCGCGTTCCAGTCGGTGAACGCGGGCTCGATCTCGGAGATGTCGGCGCCGCGGTTGGCGAGCCGGATCGGCTGTCCGGCCTCGGGCACAACGCGGTACTGGTACCACGTGATCTCCCAGGCGAAGGTGAGCACGAGCTCGCTGTTGATCCCCGAGAGCGGGACGATCGAGACGAGCGGGGCGCCGAGTGCGCGAGCCACTCCTTCGACGGTGCGCCGGAAGAGGCTCGCGTTGAAGAGATCCGCTGCCTCGACGAGCGCCGCCTCGGAGTCGGAGAGCCGGCGAAGGACGGGCTCCGAGAAGACCGGCTCGGCCTCCGCGGTCCCCACGCCTAGAAGTTGCGCCCAACGCGGCCGCTTCCTGCGGGCGTGCGGCGAGAGCGCGCGAGACATCGGGCCTCCTTCGCGCACCCACCCGTAGTCGAGCGCCGCTTCCTGGCAGAGCGGACACACGTCCACGAACTCCGCCCCGTCCGGGGAAAACCTGACCGTGTACTCCCCCTGCAGCAGCGTGCGCTCGCACACGGCGCACGCACGGATGACGCTCGCTTTGGTCACGCGCATGACGCGGGACCCTACCAGGGTGAGGACTTATCCACAGCTGTGGACAGATCGAGGTTTGGCTTGAGCCAGACCCGAGGATGTATCAGGCGCGAGCCTCCTCGCGCTGGCGCCGCTGCTCGTCGATGATCTTCTGGGCGACGTGCGCGGGGACTTCCTCGTAGCGCAGGAAGTGCATCGAGTAGTCGCCGCGTCCACCGGTCATCGAGGTGAGCGACTGCGCGTACGTGAGGAGCTCGGCCATCGGGACCTCGGCGCGGATCGTCGTCATGCCGCCGAGCGGCTCCATTCCCTGCAGCCGGCCTCGCCGGGAGTTGAGATCGCCGTTGACCGCTCCGACCACGTCGTCGGGAACGCTGGCCTCGAGCTCCATGATCGGCTCGAGCAGAACGGGATCGGCGTTCATGTATGCGTCCTTCCACGCCATCGAGCCGGCGATCTTGAACGCCATCTCGGAGGAGTCGACGGTGTGGTACGAGCCGTCGACGAGCTGGACGCGCACGCCCTGGACCGGCGCGCCGGCGAGCTCTCCGTGGTGCATCGCTTCCTGGATTCCCTTGTTGACCGCCGGGCGGTAGCTCTGCGGGATGACGCCGCCGACGATCTTGTCGACGAACTCGTACTCGCCCTCCTCGAACGGTGAGACGACGATGTGGCAGTCGCCGAACTGGCCTCGGCCACCGGTCTGCTTCTTGTAGCGTCCGTGGGCGCGCGCCTCCCGGCGGATCGTCTCGCGGTACGGAACCCGTGGCGGATGGAGCTCGATGTCCACCCCGAAACGACGTTTCGCGCGATCGAGCGCCACCTCAACGTGCATCTGGCTCATGCCGGAGAGGATCTCCTCGCCCGTCTGAAGGTCACGCCTCAAGCGGAGGGTCTGATCCTCCTCGGCGAGGCGGCGGATCGAGGTCGCCACCTTCTCCTCGTCCCCCTTCGCCTTCGGCGTGATCGCGAAGCTCATCACGGGCTCGGGGAAGCCGAAGTCGGGCACCTCGATCGCGACCTCCTTGTCGGCGAGCAGGTCGCCGGTCTGCGCCTCCTTGAGCTTGGCGACCGCGCCGATGTCGCCCTCGACGAAGTCGAGCGCCGGCGTGTGCTCCTTACCCTGGAGCTCGAGCAGCGACCCGAACCGCTCCTTCCCTTTCGTGCGCAGGTTGACGAGCGTCGACTCGGCGGTGATCGTGCCTCGGAGGACGCGGAAGAGATTGATCCTGCCCGCGAACGGGTCGGCCACGGTCTTGAAGACGAACACCGCGGTCCCGGCGCCGTCGACGTCGATCGGCGAGCCCTTTTTCGCCGGGGAGGGCACACCCTCTACGAGCAGGTCGAGGACCGCGTGCGTGCCGAGGTTCTTCGAAGCGACGCCGCACGCGACCGGGAATACCTCTCCGTTCGTCACCGCGGCCTTGAGCGCCGAGGCGACCTCGTGCGCGTCGAGCTCCTGGCCGTCGAGGTAGCGCTCCATCAGGCCTTCGTCCGTCTCGACGACCGCGTCGAGCAGCTTCTCGCGGTACTCCGCAGCTACGTCTGCCATCTCGTCCGGGATCGGTCCTGGCTCGCCTTCCTTCGCGCCCTCGGGACTCGAGTACGCGCACATGTGGAGGACGTCGACGATCCCGGTCAGCTCATGCTCGGTACCGATCGGGATGTGGACGGCGACACACTGCGGAGAGAGCTGCGAGCGAAGCGCCTCCAGCGTCCGGAAGAAGTCGGCGCGCTCGCGGTCGAGCATGTTGACGTAGACGACGCGGGCAAGGCCGAGCTCCTCGCCGAGCCTCCACGCCCGCGAGGTCCCGACCTCGACGCCCATGACGGCAGACACCGTCACGAGCATTCCCTCGACGACGCGTGCGGCGGTTCGCAGCTCGCCCTGGAAGCTGGGATCGCCGGGGACGTCGACCAGGTTGAGCTTGCGCTCCTGCCAGCTCGCGTGCGCGAGCGCCATCGCGATCGAGAGCTGCCGCTTGTGCTCGTCCTCGTCGGAGTCGGAGATCGTCGTCCCGGCCTCGACCGTCCCGAGCCGGTTGACCGCCCCGGACTGGAAGAGGAGCGCTTCGACGAGCGAGGTCTTTCCCGTCCCGCGATGACCGACGACGGCGACGTTGCGGATCCTGGCGGGCTCGGGCATGGGTGTCTCGTCCTCCTCGGGCTGGATTCGGCCGACAGCTTAGTCCGCGGAGAAAGTGCTACGGCTCGTGTCTTCGCGACTACGTCTCGGCGTGCTCGCGGGCAACGCCCGACAGGTGCGCCTTCAAGCGGAGAATCGCCTTCGTGTGGAGCTGCGAGACGCGGGACTCGGTGACTCCGAGGACCTCCCCGATCTCGCGCAGCGTCAGCTCTTCGTAGTAGTAGAGCGTCACGACGAGCTTCTCGCGCTCGGGCAGGCTCGAGATCGACTCGGCGAGAGCCTCCTTGATCTCCGTCAGCTCGAGAGACGTCTCCGGATCGGGACCGGACTGATCCTCGATCGTGTCTATCAGGGCGATCTGGTCGCCACCTCCCGAGGGTGACCAGAGCTCGTCGAGCGCAGCAACCGACGTGCGCGAGATCTCCCGCAGGCTGCCCTCGAGCTCGTCGCTCGTCACTCCGAGCTTCTTCGCGATCTCGTCGTCCGTCGGGGCGCGCATCAGCTCCTTCTCGAGCGCGGCGATCGCGCGCTCGATCTGGCGCGCCCGCGTCCGAACCGAGCGCGGCACCCAGTCGAGAGAGCGGAGCTCGTCGATGATCGCTCCGCGAATGCGGGCCATGGCGAAGGTCTCGAACTTGATCTCGCGGCCGGGATCGAAGCGCTCGATCGCACCGATCAGCCCGAGGAGCCCGTACGAGACGAGGTCCTGCTCGTCCACGTGCGCAGGCAGGTTCGCGCCCACCCGTCCTGCGACGAACTTCACCAGGGGGGCGTAGGTCAGGATGAGCCGGTCGCGGAGAAGCTGGTC
>JBBDMN010000071.1:0-6251 GCA_040878305.1 Gaiellaceae bacterium | reverse complement strand
TCACCACTCTTTTACCCACCATTCACTCGTCCTCAGCCCATCGCCGGCGCGGTCGTCGCGACCATCGCGCTGTCAGGGACATTCGAACAGAGGAGTTGGGGAACACGATGAAGCATTCATTGGGACGCCGCAGCGTGATGGTGGCGGTAGGCGTCGTCGCGAGTCTCGCGATCGTGTCCGTCGCGACGGGAGCGGGGCCCACATACAACCTCAAGAACCTGAAGGGCTCGATCACAGTCGACGGGTCGTCGACAGTAGGCCCGTACACGACTGCAGCGGCTGAGCTCTTCAGTCGTGCAGGCGCAAGCGGCGTGAAGGTCACCGTCGGCATCTCGGGCACGGGCGGTGGCTTCCAGCGGTTCTGCAGGGGAGAAATCGATCTTTCGGATGCCTCGCGGCCGATGCGCATCGCCGAGGCGCAGTCCTGCAAGACCAACAACGTCGGCTCGTGGCGGGCGTTCACCGTCGCGAACGACGCTCTCACCGTTGTCACCAACCAGCAGAACACGTGGGCGAGCTGCCTCACGGTCGCCGAGCTGAAGAAGATCTGGGAGCCGGGTTCCAAGGTGAACAACTGGAAGGACGTCCGCTCGAGCTTCCCCGACGTCGACCTGAAGCTCTTCGGCCCTGGGACCGACTCGGGGACCTTCGAGTACTTCACCGAGGCGGTCAACGGCAGGGCGCGCGCGAGCCGCTCCGACTACCAGGCATCAGAGGACGACAACGTGCTCGTCCAGGGTGTCTCGGGAGAGCGCGGCGGGCTCGGGTACTTCGGGTACTCGTACTTCGTCGAGAACCGGAGCAGGCTGAATGCGGTGCAGGTGCGCAACCCGAAGACCGACCAGTGCGTCGCGCCGGGCGTCGCTTCGGTTCACAACAACACGTACAAGCCGCTCTCGCGGCCGCTCTTCATCTACGCGAAGGGCTCGTCCTTCAAGCGCACCGAGGTGCAGGCGTTCCTCGACTACATCTTCGACAACGAGGTGCCGATCGCGAATCGCTCCCGGTTCGTGTCGCTCACGAAGGTGCAGCTCAAGCGCGCGAGGACGAACTTCATTCTCGCCGTGAAGGCCTCAAAGAAGAGCTGACTTCCAATTGGCGCAAGACCGGAATCCGCCCGCGCGGATTCCGGTCGCGCGAACATCCCTGAAGGCGTCCGCTTCGCGGCCGCGAGCGCTCCTGTTTCAGATCAGCGGCTGCGAATCGACCCTGTCTGTCGAGCGAAGGGCGGCCCGGCGGCCGCCCTTCGCTCATCCGGAAACGGGAACGGGCTCTTACGAGGTGACGGGAACCTCGAGGTCGGAGAGCAGCTCCTGGATGCGCAGGTCGATGTCGTCACGGATGCTCCGAACCTCCTCGAGCGACGAAGCATCCGCGGGGTCGCCGACGTCCCAGTCCTCGTAGCGCTTGCCGGGGAAGATGGGGCAGGCGTCGCCGCAACCCATCGTGATGACGACATCTGCCGCCCGGACGACCTCGTCCGTGAGCAGCTTCGGGAAGGCGTCGGCGAGGTCGACTCCGAGCTCGGCCATAGCCTGGGCGGCGAGCGGGTTCACGATCTCCCCCGGATCCGAGCCCGCCGAGCGGACGCCGACGAGCCCGCCCGAGCGAAGCGTGAGCAGGCCGGCCGCCATCTGGCTGCGCCCGGCGTTGTGGACGCAGACGAACAGGACCTCCGGCTGCTCCTTCGCGATCAGACCGTCCCCCTGAGCAAGGTCTCAACATCTCTTCGCATCGATCCGTCTGAATGCTCGCAGAGCACGCGAGCCGCTCGTCGTGGCTTTCCGGTGAAGGTGTGGAGGAAGGTTGGCTCCACGAGATCGAGGCACACGAGCCGTTCTGGTACCAGCGCGATGCAGAGCTGCCGAGCGGCCTGTGATGCGGGTCCTCCGTGCGCTTGACATCGAGCAGACGACTCTGAAAGGGTTGCGCCCCGATCGGAGCGAGAGCGATGCTGCTTCTACGACATGCCAGTGCGGGTGAGCGGCTTTCCACCGCCTCGCTCGATCGCACACGAGTCCTCGATCGAGACGGGCGCACAGTCGCGAAGCGCCTGCCGGAGGCGTTTGCCGGTCACGTCATCGAACGCATCGTCTCGAGCCCGCACACCCGCTGCGTCGACACCGTGATGCCGCTGGCACGTGCGCTTGGGCTCGAGATCGATCGTCGAGAGGAGCTCGAGCCCGACGCTCCTCGAAGGGGCACGATGGCGCTCCTTGCCGAGCTTCCGGCGGGAGTCCTCGTATGTACTCACCGCGAGGTCATCGAGCGACTCTTCGACGGCGACGTGACCTGCGAGAAGGGTGGGACCTGGCTCCTGGAGCGGCGCGCTCGTCGCTGGCATCCCTCGGCCTATCTCCCGCCGCCGCCATACGCGAAGCGGAGACCTGCGCGTCGGCGCGCCGTCCTCGTCTGACGGCCGCTTTCCATGTGCGGCGTTGCTTCCAGACCGGCACAACACCGTCACACCGCCCGCTCCAACGAGGTCTACCGTGGTGGCTAGAGAACAAAGCGACCTGAGGGAGACGTCATGCTCGAGCACCAGATGCATCTGCACGCCGAGAGCCTCCGCCGCGAGCTCCGCGAGATCGCGCTCCAACGGCCTCGGTACGACCGACCCGATTACGGACGGCCGGGGCGCCTTCGCGCGTTTCTGCGCACCCGTGCTCACCCCCCTGCGAGGGCGGCGTTCAAGCCCGGAAAGCCAATCCCTAACGTCACGATCCGACCTGCTCGAGCCGCCGACCTCCACAATCTCGCGCGGTTGGCGGAGATCAGTGAAAGACGAGTCCCCTCCGGGCTCGTGCTCGTCGCCGAGGTCGAATCGAGCATCGTGGCTGCGCGAGCCGTCCAAGGAGGCCCGGTGTTGAGCGATCTCCGGAGACCGACGGGAGACGTCGTCCAGTTGCTCGAGCTTCGCTCCGAGCAGATTCGAGCAGCCACGGGCTCATCCCGCGCTGCGTAGCCGCCCGCGTACGATCGACACCCGGCTCAGGCGGCAGCCACCGCGGCATGGGCGAGCGCCAGCGCCGCGCCCTCGCGGAGCCCGCCGCGACTGACCTCGAGGTCACAGTCCAGGCGGCGTGCGATCTCGGTGAGGACGAGCGTCCCCCCGAGGAGCGTCTCCGCACGTTCGGGCGTCACGCCGTGAGATTCCGTCACCGTCTCCACTGGGACGCTCGACAGCGTCTCGGCCAGAGTCTCGAGCTGCCTAACGCCAAACCGTCTGCCGACGACGCGGCCGACTGCGCGCGCGGTTCCGCCCGCCGCCAGCGCTTCGTCGGGGCGCGGCGGGTCGAAGCCGTCGAAGAGTCGACCGATCTCGCGACGTGCGTTAGCGACGCGCTTCGTACCCGGCGGGTTGCCGTCTAGGAAGGCACGAGTTACCCGCAGCGCACCTGCGTCGACAGAGCGAACCCAGGCGGGACCGTGCGTCGGAGCCCCGACCGCGACCTCGCACGACCCCCCGCCGAGGTCGACGACCGCCACGATCTCGGGTAGTTCATCCATACGAGCTACCGCCCCCTCCCAGGCGAGGCGGCCTTCGTCGTCGGCGGAGAGGACGACGACGGGGGACTGCGTCGCGTCCCTCAAGACCTCGACGAGCTCCTCCTGATTCGCGGACTGCCGCCCGGGGGCCGTGACGATCGTCTCGATGCGCTCCGCGCGCCGCTTGCGGGCGATCCGTGCAAACCGCTTGGTAACGTCGCGAGTGTCCTCGAGCTTCGAGGCTCCGATCCGCCCGAGTCGGTAGGCGTCGTCACCGAGTCGCACGTAAACCCGCTCCCGGTGGAGCTGCTTGACGACGCGGTCTTCGACGGCTGCCACGAGCAGGCGCACCGAGTTCGACCCAACGTCGATGATGGCGACGATCACTAGTCGGATTCTTCCCTGTCGATCGGCTGGCTACACGCCACGCCGCGGGCGCGTCCGGCGTCGGGCACGAGCCTGCGCGCGTCGCATCATCGCGGTGTGGTGCGAATGCGGCTTGCCAGTGGTCAGGTCGCTCTCTCATGTGAAAGCGGTGAACGCGCGCTCTAGGCGAGCGCGTCGAGAACGAGCGACTGGAAGTGCGCGACGAGCCGTTCGGATTCCGGCAGGAGCCGACCCTCTTCGAGCAACCCGCTGCGGACACCTTTTTGTACCCGCTCGACGAGCCGCGTGTCTTCCTTTCCCACTTGGGCGTCGAAGGCGAGCATCTCCTCGGTCCAGCCCGGATCGGTCTCCCCTGCGACGAGGTAGTCGAGATAGCGGTACGTGCGCTCGGGGGCGAGTGGCACGATAGGCCCGATCGAGATGTTGGGCCTGCCGGGCATGACGTTCACGACTGTGCTCGGGAAGAGGAAGTGGAACTGGCCGCGCTCGACTTCACCTGCGGGATCGAAGGAGCCACGCGGCTCGGGTCTCGGCGGCCCGAATTGGGACATCCTCGAGCGGCCGGTCTCTAGGAGGTACGAGTCGGGCGAGATGTCCACGACCGCAGAGAAGCCCGGGTGCGCGACCGGGCAGTGGTAGCACTCGAGGAAGTTCTCCGAGCAGATCTTCCAGTTCGCGGCGATCTCCGACTCCGTCCTCTCGAGGAAGCGAAGTGCGCCGACGTCGATTCCTGCCGCCGCGATGCGCTCGGGGACGCCCTCGAGGAACTCGGAGAGCGGCGCCGCGTCGGGATCGGGGTTGACGAAGACGAACGGGCCCCAGGTCTCGACCAGGAGGGGGACGAGTCCGAGCTCGTCCATGTCGATCCCGCCTTCGCGCGCAGCTCGCGGTGCGGAAAGGAGCTTGCCGTCGAGGGAGTACGTCCACGCGTGGTACGGACATTGGAGCGTCGAGCGTCGCCCCGACCCTTCGCAGACGAGCGATCCGCGGTGGCGGCAGACGTTGAGGAACGCGCGGAGCGTTCCGTCCTCGTCGCGAACGAGCACGACGGGAACGTCGCCGGCGCGAGTCGCACTGAACGATCCCGGTTCTGCGACTTCGTCGGCGTGCCCGACGTACTGCCACGAGCGCCGGAATATCCGTTCCTGCTCGAGCTGGAGCACCGCGGGGTCCGTGTACCAGCTCCACTGCAGCGATCGAGTCGCGTCGACCATGGCCATGACATGACTGTACTCAGGCTGCCAGCAGGGCGGTGTCGGCCTCGAGCCTGGCGAGGTAGACGGGTCGGCGCGAGCGCAGGTAGCCGACCACGGCAGTCTCGTCGTGCAGGCTCGGGAGAAGCGTCTTCCACCCGATCAGGTGCTCGGGGTGGTGAAAGTCCCCCGTTGCGACGGCAGGCAGCCCGGCCTCCGCGACCCAACCGTAGAGCTGTGTCCGGTTGAACAGCTCGAAACGGTGGGCGAGCCTGCACAGCTCCCGGTCGCGCGCGAAGCGCTGGGTCAGGCGCCCGCTGCTCGGCGCGGCCTCGCTGTCGTACGGGTGCGCCGCGATGATCGCAGCGCCGGCCTCGGCGGCCGTTTCCATTGCCTCGGCGATCCCATTGTCGACGGAGACGAAGCATCGCAGCCCGATCGCGACGGCGTGAGCCGCCTCGGAAGGCTCATGATGGTTGTACGTCAGCTCGGCGCCCGGAACGACGAGCATGCCGTACGTCCTCCACGCTCGCGCTGCCTCGCGCTCGATCTCGGCCACATAGGAGCTCCAGGACTCTTCGTCCACCGACCGGAAGATGAGCTCGCTTCTCTCGCGCCACGGGTCGTCCTGGCGGACGACGTGATCGGTGACGCAGAGAACGTCGAAGCCGGTCCGTCCGTGCAGGTCGACGAGCTCGGCGACGGTGAGGACGCCGTCGCTCCAGCGCGTGTGCGCGTGCAGCTCGCAGAGAAGAGGTCCCAGGCTTCTGCGCATCTACGGGCATCGTTGCCTGCAGACACCTTGTCTTGGGAAGAGAAGTGGTTGATTTCCAGGGAGAAAGAGGCCAACGCTTCGAACCCAACTCACGTGGGTATGCTCGCGGGCGTGCGTGCGCTCGTCGACGCTGCGGAGGAGCGGCTTCAACCCCTCACGCTCGCCCGCAACGTTGCATGGTGGGACATCAACGTCGAGGCGAGCGGCGAGAACGAACGGCGTAGGGCGGAAACCGAGCTCGCGTACTCGGACGCGCTCGCAGATCGCGAGCTCTATCGTGACGTCGAGGCCGCGCGGAGCAGCAACGGCGACCCGGCCGTTTATCGCCGGCTCGAGCTCCTCCTGCGACTGATGCTCCCGCACCAGGTCACGGACTCGCTTCGCTCCCGCATCGTCGAGCTCGAGGC
>JBBDMN010000070.1:4915-6297 GCA_040878305.1 Gaiellaceae bacterium | reverse complement strand
CCGTCGATAGTGCGTGGAGGGAAAACCGGGTGGGGAAGCCCGGAACGTCCCTGCGTAGCGGGTACGCTTCGCTGCGAACTGGGAAGACGAGCGACCGGGAGGATAAGACCGTGGCACTGATCGTAGAGGCGCCCTACGCGAACCTCATCGACCTGCGCGAGCGCGCGAAGCGAGAGGTCTCCAAGGTCGTGATCGGCCAGGATCGCGCGGTCGAGCTCCTTCTCGTCGCCGCGCTCGCCCGCGGGCACGTGCTCATCGAGGGGCCGCCCGGCAGTGCGAAGACGCTCCTCGGACGCGCCACGGCGCACATGCTCGGTGCCCAGTTCAAGCGGATCCAGTTCACGCCCGACACGACGCCAGCCGAGCTCACCGGTTATCAAACAATTCGCGCGGGCGAGCCGCTCTTCATCCCGGGCGTCGTCTTCACCAATGTGCTGCTCGCGGACGAGATCAACCGCACCCCGCCGCGCACCCAGGCTGCTTTGCTCGAGGCGATGCAAGAGCGCCAAGTCACGGTCGAGGGAAAGGGACACCGGCTGCCGGACCCGTTTCTCGTGATCGCCACGCAGAACCCATACGAGCATCGCGACGTCTTCGAGCTCCCCGAGTCGCAGCTCGACCGCTTCCTTTTCAAGCTCGAGATCGGCTATTCCGACCCGGAGAGCGAGTATCTGATGCTCGACCTGCCGCACAAGGGTGTCGCACCGGACATGCTCGGCGAGGTGCAGCCGCTCCTCGGCGTGGTCGGCCTCGACAAGGCGCGCACGGAGCTCGACAGCACGGATCTACCCGAGCCGGTCGGGCGCTACATGGTCGCTCTCGCCCGCTGCACGCGGACACTTCCGGGCGTCGAGCTCGGCGTGAGCTCCCGCGGGATCATCCATCTCGCCAGCGCGGCGAGGGCGAACGCGCGCCTGAACGGACGCGATTACATCGCCATCGAGGACGTGCAGGAGATCGCACCGTACGTGCTGCGGCATCGCATCATCTGCCTGGACGGAACCACCCCGGACGAGGCGCTCAAGATGGCGCTCGAGCAGGTACCGGTGCCGGAGACGACGGCATCCTTGATCTACGCGTAGCGGCCTACCGAGCTAGCGCCTCCTCGAGGGCTCGCCTTCCCAGCACCTGAGCCAGGTGCCGACGGAACTCGGCTGTCGCAGCATTGTCGGATGAAGGCTCGGTGTCTCTTGAGATGAGCACGGCAGCTTCCTCGATCGGCGACCCACCCGTGATGGCTTGCTCTGCGGCCGTCGCTCTGAGCGGCGTCGCGCCCATGCTGGTGAGCCCGATCGACGCCTTTCCGATCGAGCCGTTTTCCCGTTCCACGACCGCCGCCACCGCGACGGTCGCCCAGTCCAGCGCGCGGCGGCTCATCTTGA
>JBBDMN010000070.1:3538-4815 GCA_040878305.1 Gaiellaceae bacterium | reverse complement strand
GAGCCGGCCCACGTCGACGAGCAGAGAAGGGCGGGCGAGGCGCAGCTTCATCGCCGGCAGAAGCGAATGCCCGCCGGCGAGCAGCTTCGCGTCCTCGTTCGCGCCGAGGAGCCCGATGGCGTGCTCGGGGCTCTCGGCGACTTCGTAGTCGAACGTCGCCGGGATCATTGACTCGCCTCCTGGATAGCGCGCCAGACTCGCTCAGGCGTTGCCGGCATCTGGATGTCGGTTACCCCGAGGTGTGAGAGGGCGTCGACGACGGCGTTGATCACGGCCGGTGCGGCTGCGATCGTCCCCGTCTCCCCCACGCCCTTCACCCCGAGCGGGTTCGTCGGGCTCGGAGTCTCGGTTCGCTCCGTCTCGAACGACGGCAGCTCGGCGGCCGACGGGACGAGGTAGGTCGTCATCGTGGTCGTGAGCAGGTTGGCGTCTTCGTCGTAGGCGCCTTCCTCCCACAGCGCGGCAGCGACGCCCTGCGTGATTCCGCCGTGCACCTGACCGTCGATGATCATCGGGTTGACAGGGGTCCCGACGTCGTCGACGGCCACGTAGCGAACGAGCCGAGCGTCCCCGGTCTCCGTGTCGACCTCCACCACCGCGGCGTGGGCGCCAGCCGGCCACGAGAAGTTCGGCGGGTCGTACGTCGCAGTGGCTTCGAGCCCGGGCTCCATGCCGTCGGGCAGGTTGTGGGCTGCGTGGGCCTGGAACGCCGCGGCCTGGATCGTCATCTCTCGATCGGGAGAACCCTTGACCTGGAACGCCCCGTTCGCGAACTCGAGGTCGTCCTCCGACACCTCGAGCTGGTGAGCCACGATCTGACGAGCCTTGTCGACGATCTTCTGGCTCGCGTGCCAGATCGCGACGCCCCCGACGGTGAGCGACCGGCTGCCGTACGTGTCCATGCCCAGCTGGGAGACCGCGGTGTCGCCGTGCAGCACCTCGACGTCGGCGACGTCGACGCCGAGCTGGTCGGCGACGATCTGCGCAAACGTCGTCTCGTGGCCCTGGCCGTGCGGCGACGTTCCCGTCACGACCTGCACCGAGCCGAGCGGCTGGAAGCGGATCGTGGCGCTGTCCCACCCACCGACCGCGTACCGGATCGCGCCCAGGATCCGCGAGGGCGCGAGGCCGCACATCTCGTTGTACGTCGAGAAGCCGACACCGATCTGCTTTGCCTCTCCGCCGGCCCGGCGCGCCTGCTGGTCGGCCCGGATCGCGTCGAGATCGAGCAATTCGAGGAGACGATCGAGCGATGCGTCGTAGTCGCCCGAGTCGAT
>JBBDMN010000070.1:0-3438 GCA_040878305.1 Gaiellaceae bacterium | reverse complement strand
ACATCGCGGCCGTGGATCGTGGCCACGTAGCTCTCCGCCCGCTCCTCCGTCCACTTGACGGGCCGGCCCAGCCGCTTGGCGAGCGTGATCGCGAGGGCCTCCTCGGCATAGACATCGAGCTTGGAGCCGAATCCGCCGCCCACGTCGGGGGCGATGACCCTGATCTTCGACTCCGGGACCCCGAGGACGATTTGGAGCGCGAACCGGAGGATGTGCGGCACCTGTGTCGCGGACCAGAGCGTGACCTGGTCGCTCGGGCCCACCTGTGCGAGGACGCCACGCGGCTCGATCGCGTTCGGGATCAGTCGAGGTTGGAAGTAGCGCCGAGTGAGTACGACGTCTGCAGCGTCGAGCGCAGCCTGGAAATCGTCTGTCTCCAGCTTCCACACATAGCACTCGTTCGTGCCCAGGTCTGAATGCACGAGCGGCGCGCCGTCCTCAAGCGCCTTCTCGACGTTCGCGGTCGCGGCCAGCGGCTCGTAGTCCACCTCCACGAGCTCCGCTGCATCCTTTGCGAGCGCGCGGCTCGAGGCGATGACGACGGCGACTCCGTCGCCCTGGAAGCGTGCCTCGCCGGTCGCGAGAGGGAAGTGCGGTGGCATCTTGATGTCTTCGGTGACCGGCCACGCGCAAGGGAGCGAACCGGCCCAATCCTCGGCGAGGTCGGCGCCGCTGAACGCCGCCACGACTCCTTCGGCCGCACGTGCGGCGACGAGATTCACTGTCCCGATGCGGGCGTGCGGGTACGGACAGCGCACGATCGCCATGTAGACCGTGCCCGGCAGCGTCAGGTTGTCGACGTAGGTACCCCGCCCCCGCAGGAGCGAGGCGTCTTCCTTCCGCTTGACGGAGGTGCCGACGAAGTTCTCGGTCGACTCGGTGACGGCCATCTACCTCACCCCCGCGACTGCCGCGACGGCCTTGACGATGTTGTGGTACCCGGTGCAGCGGCAAAGGTTTCCCTCGAGACCTTCGCGGATCGCGGTCTCATCGGTCGCCTCTCCGCTCTCGATCAGGCTCACGGCCGCCAGCACCATCCCCGGCGTGCAGAAACCGCATTGGAGGGCGTGGTGGTCGTGGAACGCCTGCTGCACGGCATGCAGCTCACCGTTCCGGGCCAGGCCCTCGATCGTGGTGATCTCGAGCTCGTCGGCCTGGACGCCGAGCATCGTGCAGGACTTCACCGACTCGCCGTCGACGAGCACGGTGCAGGCCCCGCACGACGACGTGTCGCAGCCGACATTGGTGCCGGTGAGCCCGAGGCGCTCCCGGAGCACATAGACGAGCAGCTCCCGGGGCTCCAGCTCGAGCTCGTGACGCATTCCGTTCACGATCAGCACTATGGGTCGCAAGGGGAATCCCCTCCTTCCTCGCGAGGTGGACAGGCCGACCCTACAACTCCTGCTGCCGCGTTTCCACCCGCTCAGCGGCGACGCTTCAACGCTCGCTCGATCTGCCGCTGCGCGTCGCGGTCGGCGATCACGCGCCGCTTGTCGTGGCGCTCGCGACCTTTGGCGAGCGCCAGCTCCACCTTCACGCGTCCGTCCTTGAAGTACATCCGTGTCGGGACGAGCGTGAGCCCCTTCTCGCGCACCTTGCCGTAGAGCGAGTCGATCTCGCGCCGGTGGAGGAGGAGCTTTCGCTCACGATCGGGGACATGGCCGAAGTTGCCCGCCTGCGGATACTCGGAGATGGAGGCTCCGACGAGCCAAGCCTCGCCGTTGCGGATGTCGGCATACGCCTGTCCGAGCTGGACCTGGCCGTCGCGGGCCGATTTGACCTCGGTTCCGGTGAGGACGACGCCCGCCTCCAGGCGTTCCAGGAGCTCGTAGTCGCGCCGCGCGCGCCGGTTCTCGGCGATCAGCTTGGTGCCTTCGGTCATCGCCGGAGTGTAAGGACAGCCAGCGGCCGCGAAGCGGACGCCTTCAGGGATCTACGCGCGACCGGAATCCGCGCGAGCGGCCCGGTTTGCGCACCATCAAGCCGAGGCTTGCCTTGCCCTGCGACTCAGTCTTCGCTCGAGGGCGAGCGATCGACGGCGTCGGCCAGGCGCCGCGCCAGCTCCTTCAGCATCGCGAGTGCGAGTGCCGGCTCCGCCTCGATCAACGCGAGCGCGTCGTCGCGAGGCAGGGCGAGGCAACGCACCTCCGAACGGGCTCGCACGCGCGCGACTCGCTCGGCGTCGGGGTTGAGCAGAGCGAGCTCGCCGAAAAAGTCGCCCTCGCCGAGCCCGTAGACGGTGCCGCGCGCCTCGACCGTCACGTATCCCTCGAGGATGACGAACATCCCGGAGCCGGGATCTCCCGGCACTGCGAGCACCTGGCCGGGCTCGCAGGCGATCTCGCCCGCGCGCGCGGCGATGCGCTCGAGGCCGGCGTCGCTGACGCCGGCGAAGAGGGGGATCGCCCGGAGCTGGTCAGGGGTCATTGGCGCTTCATATCACGATCGCGTCCTGATGCCTGCGCAGCGCTCGCAGAGCGGGAACCACGGCGCGCACGAACGCCCGCACGAGCGGCAGCGGCCGATCGTCGGCGACTCCACCTCGTGCCGGAGCCGAGCCACCACACGCGCCGCAGCCGCCTCCTCCAGAGCGGCCGCACGTTCGATCGTGACGCCGCCTGCGCCCGGATACTGCAATGCGAACCAGCGGAGGATGCTTGCCTCGCGCCCCGCCTGCTCCGCGTCCTCGAGCGACGCGCCATGGAGTCGCGTGCTGTCGAGGAGGAACGAGAGATGTGGACGCGCTACTCGGTCGCCGACGATCGCGAGCGCGAGGGTGGCCAAGAGCTCGAGCCCGTCGTCGTCGACCGGCGCGTTGACGAGCTTCCACATGTCCTCGAGCGAGAGGCGTCGGCCGCGCTGCGCGAGCCGGCGCTGGACTGCCTCGAGCCTCGAGCGGATCGGCTGCAACGACTCGACCGCGAGCCAGCTCTCGTACGCCCACTCGCGGATCGCGACACGGTGCCACGCCACGAGCGCAGCATCGAGGTCGCGCGGGTCCTCGACGCCGAGATCGGAGAGTCGCGGTCGGATACGAGCCTCGTCGACGACGCGGTAGCCCCAGAACTTGCCCGGCAGCGGCACGTGCGGCTCGAGCGCTGACTCGACGATCTCGGGGTTCGCCGTGCCCCAGCCGAGTCCCGTCACCACTCCCACATGGCCGCGTTCGACGAGCCCGAAGCGGCCGGCGCGGCCGGCGATCTGCGCGATCTCCCACGGGAGGAGATCGCGACGCGATTCACCGTCGAACTTGTTGGTCTCCGCGAAGAGCAGGGTCTCGCAAGGGAGGTTGACCCCGTGTCCGAGGACGTCGGTGGCGACACAAACGTCTGCTTTGCCCTCGAGGAAGCGATCGATCTCCTCGCGGCGCGATGCCAGGGGCATCGCCCCGTAGAGCACGGCGACGCGGCCCGGGTGCAGCCGGTTCACCTCTCCCGC
>JBBDMN010000069.1:0-1220 GCA_040878305.1 Gaiellaceae bacterium | reverse complement strand
ATCGGCAGTCGCTTCGGCGGCGGTCAGTCGGAAAGCCGGACGAAGGTGTCACCGGCTCGGTGCATTTCGTTATGGACCGCGCGGCTGTGGACAGATCGGCACGGAATCTTCACACCTCCGGTGCCAGGCACTGTAAAGACGGCGGCGGTCGCAAATTGCGCGAAGTTTCGCCCGGTGAGTGCTTGACCACGGCCATGCGCGTCGCATAGAGTCGTGCTTGCACCGAGTACGGAGCGCCCGAGGTTGATGGCTTTCCGAGTGGCAACCGCTTCGGCGGAGGTCAGTCGATTAGCCGGACGAGGACGTCACCGGCTCGGTGCATTTCTTTGTGCGCTGCGCGCGTCGGCGAATATCCTGGCCGCCATGCGTCGCCTGCTCGCCCTCGTCAGCGCGATCATCTTCGTCGACGCGATGCTCTTCACCGCGCTCACGCCGCTCGTGCCGGGCTACGTCGAGGAGTTCGACCTCTCGAAGACCGGCGCGGGGCTGCTCGTCGGTGCCTTCGGTGCCGGCGCCCTCCTCGGTGGAGTGCCCGGAGGAATCGCGGCTGCGCGATTCGGCGCGAAGCGCGCCGTCATCTTCGGTCTCGTCCTGCTGGGGATCGCCAGCTTCGTCTTCGCCGTTGCCGATGGCGCCGTCGCGCTCGGACTGGCCCGATTCGTCCAGGGCTTCTCGAGCACGGTGACCTGGGCCGGAGCACTAGCGTGGATCGCGGGAGGCGCACCGCGCGAGCAGCGCGGCCAGGTGATCGGGACGGCGTTCGGAGCAGCCGTCTTCGGGGCGATCCTAGGACCGATGTTCGGGGGCCTCGCGGAGACCGTCGGCATCCGCGTCTCGTTCGTCACCGTCGGCATCGTCGCGCTCGTCTTCGCAGGCCTTGCGGGAATGGGACGGGCAGCACCCATGGAGACGATGACAGGCAGCGGTATCAGGAGAGCGCTCAGGGATACGCGCTTCCTCGGCGGTCTCTGGCTGAACACGCTTCCCGCACTGCTCTTCGGAATCTTGATCGTCCTCGGACCGCTCGCGCTCGACGACCGCGGCTGGTCCACCCTCGGTATCGCCGCCGTCTTCTTCGCTGCCGGCCTCTTCGAGGTCGTGATCAACCCGCTGCTCGGCCGGGCGACCGATCGAGTCGGGCGGCTCCTCCCCATCCGCGCAGCTCTGACAGCGTCGATCGTGGTCGCCGTCGGTCTCGCTGCGGCGTCGGCGCCGCTCCT
>JBBDMN010000068.1:0-1239 GCA_040878305.1 Gaiellaceae bacterium | reverse complement strand
GTCAGGTTCGGATCGGCTCTCTGCAGCTCGTCGAAGAGCGCCATCCAACGTGGCATCTCCTGCGCGCGGAGCTCCGCCTTGTCCTCGTCCGAGAGATCGACCCACGCGGAGTCGTCGCCGTAGATGAGCAGCGCGTACTTCACGACGTTGCTCCTTCCGCGTTCGGGTCGACGTAGACCGGCCGCACCTCGATCGCGCCGCGCTCGGCGCCCGGGATCCGGGCCGCGTAGTCGACCGCCTCGTCCATCGTGGCGCACTCGAGGAGGAAGTAGCCTCCGAGCGCTTCCTTGACCTCCGCGTACGGACCGTCGGTGACGAGCGTCTCGTCGTTGCGAACGCGGACAGTCGTGGCGTCACCGGGCGAAGCGAGCTCGTCTCCGCCGGCCATGACTCCGGCCTTGCCCGCCTCGTCCGCGAACGCGCGGTAGCGCACGTACACCGCCTCGCGCTCTTCCGTGGAGAACGACTCCCATCGCGACGCGTCTCCGTAGATCAATGCCATGAACTGCACCAGCGCCTCCTTTTCTTGGATTCCATCACGACGACGATCAACGCACCGCGGAATCGACACCTACGGTGCCAGCATGCGCTCGAGGAGCGTGAGCGCCCCGGCTTTGTCGAGCATCTCGTTCAGGTTGCCGCACTTCGGGCTCTGCACGCAGGAGGGGCAGCCATTGGTGCAAGGGCACTGCTGGAGGAGTCGCGTCGTGTCCTCGACCCAACCCTCGAAGCTCGCAAAGCCGCGTGCGGTGAGGCCCATCCCTCCTGTGTGGCCGTCGTAGACGAAGATCGTGGGGCGGCCCGTCTGGTAGTGGACGTTCGTCGAGAGGCCGCCGATGTCCCAGCGGTCGCACATCGCCCAGAGGGGGAGGAGCGCGATCAGCGTGTGCTCCGCGGCGTGCAGTGTCCCGAGCAGTGCAGGCATCTGCTCGAGCCCCTCGAGCAGCGCCGACTCGGGTGAGAACCAGATCGCTTCCGTCTCGAAAGTCGTCTCCGGCATCAGCATGGGGACGACGTCGATCGTCGAGCCGTCGCGCACGGCCTTCCGCGCGTACGCGACGACCTGCTCGGTGACCGACACCCGCCCGAAGTTGAGGTCGACGCCGACCCGGCGCTCGGACCGCTCTGCCTCCTCGATCGTCGTCTCCGTCTCCTTCTTCACCTGCGTGTACCAGTCGACGCTTGCCGGCACGACGACCGCGACGCGACCGTCGTGGTCGAGCTCCTCGACCAGGTACT
>JBBDMN010000067.1:0-6434 GCA_040878305.1 Gaiellaceae bacterium | reverse complement strand
TCGGCAGCCTCGTACGGGAGCAGCACACCTCCGAACGAGCTCCCGATCTGGAATCCCTCGCCCTGCTCGGCGAGCGCGGTCGACGCCCGTTCGATCAGCCCCTCCGCGTCGCCCTCGTCGACCGGAGCGATCAAGCAGAGCTCGTCGCCGCCGAGGCGGTATGACGCGCCCTCCGGGCCGGCCACAGTCGCCAGCTTCTCCCCGAGGCGAATGAGGAGCGCGTCCCCGGCGGCGTGGCCAAAGTTGTCGTTGTAGGCCTTGAACCCGCTCAGGTCGAACGTCAGGAGCAGCGTCGGCGCCGGAGCGCTTTGCTCGAGGCGGCCCTCGAGGTCGGCGACGAGCCTGCGACGGTTGCCAAGACCCGTGAGCGCGTCGATGGTCTCTTCGTGGCGGGTCAGATCGTAGAGCCGATGGTTCTTTGTAGAGCTGTGTACGAGCCGAACGATGACCGCGAGCAGGGTCGCCGCCGCGACCCCGATCGCGAGAGGGCTGATGCGATCGAAATGGTCGTAGACGAGGACGCAGATCGAGAGGAGGCCGCCGATGGAGGCCACCCATGTCAGACGGGTCGATGGGCGTTGGACAGTCATGGCTCTCTGATCGGTTTGTTGCTAACCGCCCTTGAGCCGTTTGCGGCGGCGGCGGGGGCGGGGTGCTTCCGCAAGTGCGGCACGAACCGACCCTGAGCGCCCTTTCCCCCACGCGCAGACGGCCACGACACCGTAGAAGCCGAGTCGCGGCCGCATCGAGCAGCAACCCGGGCACTTGCAAGCGGGGGCCGCGTTCAGCTCGTCCGCATACACGCGGGGCACCCATCTCGGCCCGCCCCAGCGAAGATCGAACGCGAACGACCGGACGACATGGGCCCAGATCAGCCACGCCGTCCAGCGGGCGACGCCGTAGAAGAACGACGCACGGTAGAGCGCGACGAGCGTCGTCTCGGAGAGATAGCGGCCCGCCCAGCGCCAGAAGGGGTCGGCAACGGCGACGGTCTCCCGGAAGTACCCACGTGTAAGGACTCTCCAGCTCAGGAGCGCCCAGACCACGAAGATGCCGTCCCAGACGAAGCCGAGACCGCTGAAGTACGCGCCGGCGTCGACGTAGCGCCCCGTCTGCCCCGCGTACGCCCAGGCGCCGACTGCGAAGAGGTGGTCAGTGAAGGGGAAGAGGAGCATCGACCCGACCGTGTCGCCTGTGTCCGTGAGCGCGTGCGCCCACTGGCCGATCACGAAGCTGTACGCGACCACCTTGTTCCGCCAGATCAAGTAGAGCAGCAAGCCGATCACGACGCCGAACGCGAGCGAGTGCGTGAATCCCGCGCCCGGCCACCCGCGGTGGAACTGCGCCGGATTGTCCGCTTTCAGCTCGACGCCGATGAGCGTGATGCCGTAGACGAACCACTTCGAGAGCAGATCGGGCGCGTAGGAGCCGACGAGGAGCGGGACGAACGCGATGCGCTTTCCCAGATGCTTCTGGACGACGTACGGCTCGAGGTCGTGGGCGGCCCAGCTCATCGGAGGCGTCGGGTGAGCAAGGGAAGAGCAACGACGCAGAGCAGGAGATATCCGGCGGCGACGATCCACGTGAAGAGGAGCTCGGGGACAGCGACCCCGATCGCCACGTAGACCACTCCGGCCCCCAGATAGAGGGCGAGCTCGGGCCAGCCGGCGGCGAGCGCCTCGCGTAGCCCTGCGGGCGAGCCGTCTGGTCGCACGGGCGCGAGTATGCCGACTTCGGCCGAGACAGACATGTCCCTGTGCCTGGCACAGGGACATGTCTGTGCAAGGCACAGAAGGTGTGACGAAAGTGCGCGGATGAGTCCACAGGCTCGGTGTCTGGGACGGGTGGGTCCAGTCCGTCCGATGGCGGTCCTACCCTCGCGCCATGACACTTGGAATCGTGGTGTTCGGCGCCGCGTTCCTGGTCGGGCTCGGGCTCGGCACCTATACCCGCCGACCCCTCTCGACCGCCTTCTTCGTCCTCGGCAGCTTCACGGCGTTGCTCGTGCTGTCGGCGACGGGGCAGGTGCTCGGCGCCGCCGCCGTACTCACCATCGTGTTTCTCCTCGGGCTCGTCGCCGAGACCATGCGCGAGACGGTCGCGCTGCTCGTCGGCCGCTACTAACGCGAGTTGATGTGAAACAGAAGCGCCGCGACCGCGAAGCGGACGCGCTTCAGGGATCTTGCACGCTCAGCGGAAGGCGGGCATGCCCGGCCCCTACACTGGCACCCAAGCGGGCGTGGCGGAACTGGCAGACGCGGCGGGTTTAGGTCCCGTTGGGCCGTGAGGCTCTTGGAGGTTCGAGTCCTCCCGCCCGCATCTGGGGTCAGCTTCAGCCAGACGCGGGTTTGAGAAAGCGCGCAAAGCGCAAGAGCTCGATGTCGTGGCGCGTCTCTCCGTCGAGCGCGAGGTCGGCCAGGATCTCGCCCACGACCGAGCAGAACTTGAACCCGTGCCCGGAGAAACCCGCGCCGACCACCGCTGCCTCGGACTCTGGATGGCGGTCGATGAAGAAGTGTTCGTCCGGTGATAGCTCGAAGAGACATGACTTGAGCGTCAGGGTCGGTCCGGCGCCGTCAGGGAAGTAACGCTCGACGAACCTACGAAGCGGAACCTCGTCCTCCGGCGTCACGTCCCGTGAGATCCCGTCGGGAGCGCCGCGCTCGCCGTCCAGGTCGTAAAAGCCGACCTTGAAGCCCGGAACGCCGTGGGCGGGGAATCCGTAGAGGTGACCCTCCTCGAGGAGCACGTTGAAGACCGGGAAGCGGTCCGGGGCAAAGAGGTCGGGCTTCAAGGGCTGCAACCAGGCGAGCACCTGGCGCTGCGCCGTGACGGATCCCGGAGGGAGGCGCGCGACCTCCTGCGAGTAGGCGCCGGCGGTGAGGACGAGCTTCTCCGCGTCCACCACTCCGCGGTCGGTCTGGACACGGACACCGCTCTCGCTTGCGTCCCACATGAGCACGGTCTCGTGCGTGCGCACGACCGCACCGTGCGCCAGCGCGCCGTTCACATGCGCGACGATGCAGCGCTCGGAGAGAACGAAGCCGCCGTTCGGTTGGTAGAGAAGCTGGAGCTCCGGCGGCAGCCGATACGCCGGAAAGCGGCGGGCCACCTCGGCCCCGGTCAGCACCTCATGCGGGAGGTCGTGCTCGTGACAAGCGCGCAGCGCTCCCTCGAAGATCCTCGGACCGCCTTCGACTGCGCCCGTGACGTGCAGTAGCTGTTCGCCCGCCTCTGCCTCGAGCTCCTGCCAGAGCTCGTACGCTCGCCTCACGAGCGGCACGTAGCTTGGGTGCTCGAAGTAGGCGAGACGGATGATGCGCGTGATCCCGTGGGAGGAGCCGAGCTCGTTCGGAACGTCGAATCGCTCCAACCCGAGCACGCGCTTCCCTCGGCGCGCGAGGTGGTAGAGCGCGGCGCTCCCCATCCCGCCGACCCCGACGACCACGACGTCGTAGCGCTCGGTCACTCCGCGATCGTATGCCGACCGCGCTTGTGGACAACTTGTGACGCTCTTTTGTTCTTAACAGTGCCAGGCACTGTAAAGACGCTGTGAAGACACTCGGCGCCGCCTCGATCCGCGTGACCCTGGCCCAGGCTGGTTGAATGGCCGCATGCCCGCAACAGTCGAAGAGCTCGGCGAGAACCGCGTCCGCCTGACCGTCGAGGTTTCGCCTGGAGAGGTCCAGCACGCGGTCGAGCACGCGATGTCCGACCTCGCGCGGAGCGTCAAAATCCCGGGCTTTCGACAGGGGAAGATCCCGAAGCCCGTGCTCGTCTCCCGACTCGGGAAGGAACGGATCTACGGCGAAGCCGTCGACAGCCACATCGGCGGCTGGTTCTGGAGCGCGGCGGCGCGGAGCCGTTTGCGCCCCGTCGCAGAGCCGCAGTACGAGTTCGAGCTTCCGAGCACCGCGGACGAACGCTGGAGCTTCGCCGCGACCGTCGAGGTGCAGCCGCTCCCCGAGATCGTCGACTGGACCCAGCTCGAAGTACCCCGGGCCGAGGTCAAGGTTCCGGAGGAGTCGATCGACGCCGAGATCGAGGTTCTGCGCGAGTCCGTCGCCGAGCTCGCTCCCGCGAACGGCCGTCCCGCCGAGGAGGGAGACACGCTCGTCGTCGACCTCGTCGACCCGTCGGGCGAGACCCAGCGCGACACCATCGTCGAGCTCGGCGCCGGGCGCTTGACGGGCGAGCTCGAAGCCGCGCTGGTCGGGGCCTCGGCAGGCGAGCAGAAGGACGTCACTTTTGCCCGCGCCGACGGGACGACCGGGACCGTCGAGGTCACGGTGCGGGAGGTACAGGAGAAGGTCCTGCCCCCGCTCGACGACGAGCTCGCGCGCTCAGCGAGCGAGTTCGACACGCTTTCAGAGTTGCGCGAGAGCATTACCGACACGCTCCGCATGCAGCTCGACGCCGAGATCGACGCCGCATACCGGGTCTCGGCCGTGGACGAGCTCGTGCGCGAGTCGAAGGTGCAGCCTGCGCTTCCGCTCGTGCAGTCGCGCGCGGCCGACCTCCTCACCGGATTCGTGCGCTCGCTCGAGCGGCGCGGCGTCTCCCTCGAGACCTACCTTGCTGCGAGCGGCACCCCGGCGGAGGAGATCCAGCGCCAGTTCATCCTCGAGGCGGCGGTTTCGATCGCGCGTGAGCTCGCGCTCGAGGCCCTTGCGCAGAAAGCCGAGCTAGAGGTCTCGGACGACGAGGTCAAGGCGTACCTGCGCGAGGAAGCAGACGCGGCCGGCGAAAACCCCGACGAGCTCGTCGAGGACGTCTGGGCGCACGGGCAGCAGGAGTCGATCCGCGAGGACCTCCGCCTCCGCGCCGCACTCGACCGGCTCGTCGCGGATGTCAATCCGATTGCGCCCGACCTCGCGGCCGCGAGAGACAAGCTCTGGACCCCCGACAAGGAGAAAGCCGAGGGCGACACGAAACTGTGGACCCCCGGCAGCAAGGAGCCTGCATGAGCATCGTTCGCCTTCAGCAAACGATCGTGGCGGGAACGATGTTTCCCCCACGAACCCCCTTCCTCTCGAAAGCGTGGGGAACCTCCCGGTTCCGCACACCCCTCCACGCTCATAGGCCAAAGGCTGGCCCATGAGCCCCCTGATTCCGATGGTCATCGAGCAGACCTCGCGAGGCGAGCGCTCGTTCGACATCTACTCGCGTCTGCTCAACGAGCGAATCATCTTCCTGGGAACGCCGATCGACGACCAGATCGCGAACCTCACCGTCGCCCAGCTCCTCCATCTCGAGTCGGAGGATCCGGACAAGGACATCTCGATCTACATCAACTCACCCGGCGGCATCGTCTACGCGGGACTCGCGATCTACGACACGATGCAGTTCATCAAGCCCGACGTCGCGACCATCTGCGTCGGCATGGCGATGTCGATGGGCGCCGTCGTTCTGGCCGGCGGCACACCCGGGAAGAGAAGCGCGCTACCTCACTCGAAGATCCTCATCCACCAAGGCTCTGCGGGCTTTCACGGCCAGCCGACGGAGATCGAGATCCAGGCGCGGGAGGTAATCAGCCTCAAGCGGCTAATGGAGGAGATCATGGCGCTGCACACCGGCCAGGAGATCGAGAAGGTCTCGAAGGACATGGATCGCGACTTCTACATGACCTCCCAGGAGGCCAAGGAGTACGGGGTCATCGACCGAGTGATCGAGCACCGCTAACGCTGTGAACGCGATGCGACAGCGGCCGCGAAGCGGACGCCTTCAGGGATTTTCGCGCGCCAAGGTGTTCGCGCGGTCAGAATCCGCACTAGCGGATTCTGATCTTGCGCAGCAACCGAATCCGCGCGAGCGGATTCCGATCTTGCGCAAGGACTAGCCATGAACGGGAAAACGGAGTAAAAGGAGACACGTGGCTCGGGCGACTGAGGGCAACGAGCAGCTCCTCTGCAGCTTCTGCGGCAAGAGCCAGCGCCAGGTCAAAAAGCTGATAGCTGGACCTGGGGTCTACATCTGCGACGAGTGCATCGATCTCTGCAACGAGATCATCGACGAGGAGCTGACGACTCCCGCCCAGCTCGATCTCGACAACCTGCCGCGCCCGCTCGACATCTACTCCGTGCTGAACGACTACGTCGTCTCGCAGGAGGAGTCGAAGCGCACGCTGGCCGTGGCGGTCTACAACCATTACAAGCGCGTGCGCATGGGCCTCGAGGACGCGGAGGTCGAGCTGCAGAAGTCGAACATCCTCCTGCTCGGTCCTACCGGCTGCGGCAAGACGCTCCTCGCCCAGACCCTCGCGCGCATCCTGAACGTCCCCTTCGCGATTGCCGACGCGACGGCGCTGACCGAGGCGGGCTACGTCGGCGAAGACGTCGAGAACATCCTCTTGAAGCTGATCCAGGCCGCGGACTTCGACATCAAGAAGGCCGAGACGGGGATCATCTACATCGACGAGGTGGACAAGATCGCGC
>JBBDMN010000066.1:0-1249 GCA_040878305.1 Gaiellaceae bacterium | reverse complement strand
GCCCCGATGCGGCAGCGCGCGTATCCGCTCCAGGATTTCCGGGAGGCCGGTACTTCAACGTCGCCTGCGGGTTCAGTCATCGATCGAACGACGATCCGATCGTGTTTCCCGGCGCTCCCGGCCGCTCGCACAGCCACACGTTCATCGGCAATCGGAACGTGGACGCTTCGACGACTCCCTCGTCACTACGGGGCGGCGAGACCACCTGCGACGTGGAGGCGGACTCCTCGACCTATTGGGTGCCGACCTTGTTCGAGGCGCTCGACCCGATTTCGCCGCTGGCCGGCCTCCTCTACTACACGAGACATACCTCGGGGTCGGTCGTCTCGATACCCGATGGGTTGAAGATGGTTGCCGGAGATCCAAACGCTCGGCGGCCTCAGCAGAAGAGCATCGTCTCGTGGAGCTGCGGTGGAGGGGGAGCGAAACGCTTCGTCAACGTCCCGTCGTGCTCCGAGGAGAGCGCGCTCATATTCAACGTGCGCTTCCCGAACTGCTGGAACGGAAAGACCACCGACAGCGCCGATCACAAGCGGCACATGGCCTATTCGGCGGCCGGAACCTGCCCCGCAACCCATCCAGTCCGGCTGCCGACGATCTCGATCGTTCTCATCTACCCGTCGACCTCGCGGCATGCCCGGCTCGCGTCCGGGAAGCTCGGAGCGCACGCCGACTTCATGAACGGGTGGGATCAGCAGGTGCTGTCGCGGCTCGTCACCTCCCTCAACGACTGAGCGCCAAGCCGGTAAGCACGTTTACGAAGGACGCAGAGCTACCAGCCACGCTCGAGCACCGTGCGGATCGGGGACGAGAAATCGCCTCCGAGCACGCCGTCGAGAATCTCCACGCACGCGCCGAGCCCGGCATCGCTGTTCGTCAGGCAGACGACCCCGCGTCCGTCGGCGCGCGACGCGACGGCCAACGTGTCTGCGCGGATTGGAGCTCCACCCTGCTCGCGACCCGCACCGAAGCCCTCGCTCCAGACGATCTGACCGTCCTCGACCAGCGCTGCCGACAGGCCCTGGACGCCGGCACGCTGCATTGCCCGTTCCACGACGCGCCCAAGGTCGTCCTGGGGGGTCACTCCTGCGATCGATCTTCTCCGCCGAGGAAGTCCTTGGCCAGGCGCCTCGGGGCCTGTATCAGCCAGGAGTCCTCGAGCCGCTCCTGCAGCTCGTCACGATCGATCTGCTCGAGCCGGATCTGAACTCCCGGGTAGCCGTCGTAGTGTGGGCTCGAGAAGTACACG
>JBBDMN010000065.1:0-6520 GCA_040878305.1 Gaiellaceae bacterium | reverse complement strand
GGCTCGCTTACACCCGGGCGTTCCCGTCGCTGTGGCTATACTCCTCAGCCGCTCATGGCAGTCCCCAAGCGGAAAACATCGAAGTCGAGGCGCGACAAGCGGCGCGCGCAGCACGGGATCAGCGTCCCGCGCGTCCAGGTCTGCCCCACGTGCAAGCAGCCCAAGCGACCGCACCTCGTCTGCCCGAGCTGCAAGACGTACAAGGGCCGCGACGTCGAGCCCCTGCGTATTCAGGCTTCCTAGACCGCTCGCATGATCCGCGTCGCGGTGGATGCTCTGGGAGGAGACCGCGCACCGCAGGAGATCGTCGCGGGAGCTGCTCGAGCCGCGTCGACCGAGATCCACCCCGTCCTGTACGGGCCTGTGGGGCTCGACGTGCTGGGGCTACCGCTCGTCGAGGCCACAGAGGTCATCGAGATGGACGAGCACCCGGTAACGGCCGTGCGTGCCAAGCTCGACTCGTCCCTCGTACGGGCCGTACGCGCCGTCTCGGAGGGTGAGGCGGACACCGTGGTTTCCGCCGGAAGCACGGGCGCGATGCTCGCCGCCTCGCTCCTCCACATCCGTCGCCTCCCGGGTGTCCACCGGCCCGCGATCGCCGTTCCGATCCCGGCGAGGCGCGGGCCGACTGTGTTGATCGACGCGGGCGCGAACGCGGACGCACGTCCCGAGCATCTCCTCCAGTTCGCGCATATGGGCACGGTCTTCGCCGAGGAGATCCTGGGTGTCGAGAATCCCGAGGTACGGCTCCTCTCGATAGGCGAGGAGGACGAGAAGGGAAATCAGCTCACGCTCGAGGCGAACGAGCTCCTACGGGGAAGCACGCTGCGTTTTGGCGGCAACATCGAGAGCAGCCGGCTACTCGAGGGTGAGACAGCCGTCGTTGTCACGGACGGCTTCACCGGCAACGTCGCGCTGAAAGCGCTCGAGGGGACGATCCGGAGCGTGCTCGAGTCTCTGCGCGGCGAGCTCGGATCGTCGATTCGCGGAAAGGTCGGTGGGCTCTTGATTCGCCCTTCCGCACGGGAGATCCGCAAGCGGCTCGATCCGGACACGTATGGCGGCGCGTATCTTCTGGGCCTCCGGGGCATCGTCGTCATTGCTCATGGCTCGAGCTCGCGCGTCGCGATCGCCAATGCGATCCGCCTTGCCGCTCGCGGCGTCGAGCACGATGTGGTCGCGCGCCTGGAAGAGCGCATGTCGGAGCTCACGAGCGCGCCCCAACCGTAATGCCGTTTTCCGGAAGTCCCGCTCCCAAGGCCGGAGGCGGGCTTTGCCCGCCGGGAGGCAAGGTTCGCTCGAGGCGTCGCTTGCAGGAAGGAGGGGGCTCGCGGGGGGACCCGGGGGTGCCCCCCCCCCCCCCCCCCCCCCCTGTTAGGATCGGCGCCCTCTAACGACCCCGACGGCAGAGAAGTGAGGTTTCAAGTGGCACACTCGCGTGAGGAGATTCTCGAGCAGGTCAAGGGCGCGCTAGCCGAGAAGCTCGGTATCGAGGAGAGCGAGATCACAGAGGAGGCGTCATTCGAGGAGGATCTCGGCGCCGACTCGCTCGATCTCGTCGAGGTCGTCATGGACCTCGAGGACCAGTTCGGGCTCAAGATCCCCGACGACGACGCCCGCGGGCTCACCACCGTCGGCAAGGCGATCGACTACGTCATCGCGCACCAGGAGTAGCAGTCCGGAGGACGCCCGAGAAGGGCCACACGAGCTCGGCCGCCTGATCGCCGAGCTTCCGCAGGCCCGACTCGACCAGGTCTTCACTCACGCGTCCTGGGCGGAGGACCGAGCCGAGTCGTACGAGCGCCTCGAGTTCCTCGGGGACAGCGTCCTCGAGCTCGCGATCGCGCGTGCCGTCTTCGATCGTTTCGGCGACGCCTCGGAGGGACGCCTCGCGAAGATCCGCGCTCACGTGGTGTCGCGACAGACCTGTGCCGCGGTAGCCAAGGAGCTCGCCCTCGGGGACCGCCTCCTGGACTACGCGGGACACGTCGCCCCCGACGAGCTCCAGCGCATCTCTCGCAGCCGCAACGTCCTCGCCGCCGTTCTCGAGGCCGCCATCGCCGCGCTCTACCTCGAGCACGGCTTCGAGCGCATCGAGCCTGCGATCGTCGCGGCGTTCGCGGAGATGATCGAGTACGCACGCTCGAGCTACGTCGACTACAAGACCGAGCTGCAGGAGGCACTTGCGCGCTCCGGTCGTCAGGTGCACTACACCGTGCTGGAGGTCGAAGGACCGCCGCACGACCGGCATTTCGTCTGCGCCGCGCACGTCGCCGGCGTCCAGCTGGGGGTCGGCCGCGGCTCGACGAAGAAGGCGGCCGAGCAGGAAGCCGCGCGCCAGGCGCTCGACGAGCTCGGCGTCTCGCCCGACCGCATCTGACGGCGATCGTGTCATGGGCGAGGCTTGCCTCCCATGAACCGACCTGTGGTCGAGGGCGAGGCAAGCTTCGTCCCTACGCCCGTTTAGGTCGTCCGCGGCGGGCGCTAGCGTGCCCCCGGTGCACCTGAAGTCGATCAAGATCCGCGGCTTCAAGTCGTTCCCGGAACCCCTCGAGATCTCGCTCGAGCCCGGGGTGGCTGTCGTCGTCGGCCCGAACGGCTCGGGGAAGTCGAACATCGCCGATGCGGTCGTCTGGGCGGCCGGCTCGCTGACCCCGTCCGAGCTCCGCGCCGAGAAGCCGGACGACGTCATCTTCGCCGGTGGGGTAGACCGGAAGGCGGCCGCGCATTGCGAGGTCGAGCTCGTGTTCGACAACGAAGACAGCGGTTGGCCTGAGCTCGACTTCAGCGAGGTCTCGATCGCACGACGCCTCGTCCGCGGCGCCGAGGGCCAGTACCTCGTCAACCGGGCTTCCGTCCGCCGCACCGACATCGTCGAGCTTCTCGCAGACGTCGGACTCGGGTCGGCTATGCACTCGATCGTCGGTCAGGGCAAGGTCGAGCAGGTGCTCGCCTCCAAGCCGGAAGACCGGCGCGCTCTCGTCGAGGAGGCCGCCGGTCTCGGGAAGTTCAAGCGGCGGCGCCATCGCGCGGAGCTGAAGCTCGCTCGCGTCGCGATCCAGGTCGAACGCGCGCGGGACGTCGAGGACGAGGTGCGCAAACGACTGCGCCCCCTCGCTCTGCAAGCCACGGCCGCTGAGCGTGCGGAAAAGCTCGCAGTTGAGATCGCCTCCCTGCACGCGAGGGTCGCCGAGCTCGATCTCTCCGACGCGGACCGGCGACGTGCAGAGGCCGAGGATCGCCGCGACGCGGCCGCGCTCTCCCGGCGCGGCGCCCAATCGCGTCTCGAGGGACTGCTCGCCGACAGGACTCGCGCCGAGGACGAGCTCTCCGACGCCGCGGGCCGGCGAGAGGCTGCAGTAGCCGTGCTCTACCGCCTGCAAGGAGGCAACGAGCGACTCGCGCTCCGGAGCGAGTCGGCCACTGCGTTGCGGGAGCGGTTCGGGCGAGAGCTCGCCGCCTCCGAGCCGGAGCGTGCCGGGGAGGTGGCCGACGCCCGCCGGCTGGAGCACGAAGCCTCCGAGTCGGCGGCGGCGGCGCGTCTCGCGGCGAGCGAGCGGGACGATCTTCTCGAAGGCGCGCGCCTTGCAGGCGAGCGCCTTCGCTCCCTCGAGCGCGTGCTCGCGGAGCAGGAGGGGCTTCCCCCGGCCGCGCGTGCCCTCGCCGAGCGCGGCGCGAAGCTCGCTCTCGCCTCGATCCAGGCCGAGCCGGGCTCCGAGCGGGCAGTTGCAGCCGCGCTGAGAGTCCGCGCCTCCGCGGTCCTCGCCGACGATCCGCGAGCCGCGCTCGACCTGCTCGAGCGCGTGCGCGCTGAAGGTCTCGGGAGCCTCACGGTGCTCGCAGGGGGCGATCCGCAGGATCTCGTCTCGGAGTTTCCGGTCGTGTCTCGCGACGAGCTACTCGGAGTGGCAGTGCCGTCCGTGACTCTGGAGGGATTCGGGTACGACCCGGCGCTGCGGGAGCTCTGGTTTGCCGGCGAGACCGCGGAGGTCGTCATGCTCGAGCTCGAGGCGAGGCGGCGGGAGATCGCGGCCCAGATGACGAACCTCGAGCAGCGTGCCCAGGCAGCTGTCCTCGCGGCGGGCGAGGCTGCCGAGATTGCGCAGGCTGCTGCGGTGGCGTTCGGTGGCGTGCCTTCCAGGGTGCGTCCCTCGATCGACCGCGACCTGCTCCTGCGGATCGCGGCGATCGCCGACGGACTCGTCACCGGGCTCGCCGAGGCCCAACGCATTGCGGGTCGCTTCGATGCACCCCTACGTGCTCGCGTGGATGCCGGTGCCCTGAGGTCGGGGGTGCTCGGTGACGAGCTCCGCCGGCTGGGTGCCGCCGAGGTCGGGCTCAGGCAGGAGCTCGAGGAGGCGAGCGGACGGGTGACTGCGGCCGAGGTGGAGCTCGCGCGGCTCGACGCGGAGACGGGAGACGCGCGCCGCAGGCTGGAAGCGACAGGGGTGGAGCCCGCCGAAGGAGACGACCGCGATGAGCTCGCTGCCCGGGCGGAGCGGCTCGAGACACGACATGTCGCACTCGGCCAGGTGAATCCGCTTGCGCGCGAGGAGTACGACGCCGAGAAGGAGCGGCTCACCGACCTTCAGATGCAGCGCGAGGATCTCGAGCGGAGCCTCGAGGAGCTCGAGCGGCTCCGCACCGAGCTCGCGGAGACCGTCGAGCGCAGGTTCGCGGAGACCTTCGCGTCTGTGGCCCAGAGCTTCGAAGAGGTCGCTGCGACGCTCTTCCCCGGCGGCGAGGGTCGACTCCAGCTCGTGGTGCCGGAGGGTGACGAGGCCGAGCTAGGGATCGAGGTCGAGCTCCGGCCGGCAGGGAAGCGAGTCACCCGCCTGTCGCTTCTCTCCGGTGGCGAGAAAGCCCTTGGGGCGATCGCGTTCCTGTTTGCGCTGTTCCTCGCTCGGCCGTGCGCCTTCTATCTCCTCGACGAGGTCGAGGCCGCGCTCGACGACACGAACATCGCGCGCTTCGTCGAGCTCCTCCGCCGCTACTCCGATCGCGCCCAGTTCATCGTCGTCACCCACCAGAAGCGCACGATGGAGGCGGCAGACGTGCTCTACGGCGTGACGATGGGCCCGGACGGCGTCTCGCAGGTTGTCTCGCGCCGCCTGCCTCGCCACGAGCACGCCGCCGCGTAAGCTCGCTGCAGTATGAGCCGCACCTGGGCCGAGCTCTTGGGCGACGAGCCCACCGAGGCGGACGAGCCCGAGCGCACGGGCGTCTTCTCGCGCATGCGCGACTCGCTCGCGAAGAGCCGCCGCGCGCTGACCGAGCAGCTCGCGACCGCGGCCTTCGATCCTGCGGACGACGAGGCCTGGTTGCGGCTCGAGGAGGCGCTCATCCGAAGCGACGTGGGGGTGCCGGCGACGGCCGAGCTCGTTCGGCGGCTCGAGGCGCGCGGCGAGGTCGGTCAGCTCGAGGACGCGCTTGCCGAGGAGGTGGAGGAGCTCTTCGGCGAGCCGCCAACCCTCGCTCTCGAGGGCAAGCCGAGCGTCGTCCTCGTCGTCGGCGTGAACGGCACAGGGAAGACGACGACGATCGGCAAGCTCGCGCAGAAGCTTCGTGAGCACGGCCGCTCGGTTCTCGTGGGGGCGGCGGACACGTTTCGAGCGGCGGCCGAGGAGCAACTCGAGATCTGGGCGGAGCGGGCCGGGGCGGACTTCGTCGGATCTCCGCGCGGAGCCGATCCGGCAGCGGTGGCTTTCGACGCTGTCGAGGCGGCGCGCGCACGCGGACACGACGTCGTCATCATCGATACGGCGGGTCGGCTGCACACGCAGTCGAACCTCATGGCCGAGCTCGAGAAGCTCCTCCGCGTCATCTCCGGTCGTGTGGACGAAGCGCCGCACGAGACTCTCCTCGTCGTCGACGCGACGACTGGCCAGAACGGGCTTCAGCAGGCACGCCTCTTCGGTGAGGCGGTCGGCGTGACGGGGGTTGCGCTGACAAAGCTCGACGGGAGCGCCCGGGGAGGCGTTGCGATCGCGATCGCGTTCGAGCTGGGGCTCCCGGTGAAGCTCGTGGGAGTGGGCGAGGGCGTCGACGACCTGCGTCCGTTCGACGCCCGCGACTATGCGCGAGCGCTCGTGAGCGGCTAACCCCTCGATCGAGGTACCTCCGTTGCGCAGCCGCGCTCGGCCGCGTACGCTGTGCGCGACGCCCGTAGCGACGCAGGTAAGGAGGAACTGGGATGGCTGTCGCGATGTTCATGCACTGGCCGGGGATGACATCCGACCAGTACGACGCTGTCATGGCGCGACTCGACCTCGATGCCAACCCTGCGGCGGGTGGCGTGCTGCACGTAGCGGCCCTCACCGAGAAGGGCCTCGAGGTGTGCGACGTATGGCAGACAGAGCAAGCCTTCCACGGCTTCCTCGAGCACCGCTTCTTGCCGGTGGTCGGTGCGCTGGAGATCCAGGGCGAGCCCGAGATCAGGCTCGTTCCGCTGCACAACTTCTACGCCGCCGACCCGGAGATGATCGACCGGATCGGCATGATGTCCGTCCCCGCCGCGGTA